>JADFGI010000318.1 GCA_022567815.1 Nitrospinota bacterium | reverse complement strand
CTTCCCGTAACTGTCACACTGAGCCTGTCGAAGTGTGAAAACAGCCCTTATTATCAAGGTCATACTTCGACAGGCTCAGCATGACAATAGTGGAAACTCTGGTGTTTGGGACTTTTTCAGCAACCTGTTCGTCCACCATAACAGGCTCGGTTCCCGCGATAAATGTTTATCTCCGGGGCAAGAAAAACCCCTGATAAGGTGGTTGAAGATTTTGCTATAATAGCGCCGGGGAAAAAGGGATTTTTATGAGGAATGATTTATGGGATCAAATTCAATCGATACGGTGTGTCCTTGTTGCGAGACCAAGTTGAAAATTGACGTGAAGACAGGGGAAGTCATTTGGCAGGAAGAGAAGCCCAAACCGGTGGTTTCTCTTACCGATATGGTCAAAGGGTTGAGTTCCAGGCAAAAGGAGCAGGAACAACTCTTTAAAAAACGTAGCGAAACGCAAAAGGACCGCAACCGCCTGCTGGATGAAAAATTCAAGGAAGCGCAAAAGCACGTGGATAAATCGGGAGACCGTCCGCTGAGAGATTTTGACTTCGATTAAGGGCAAAGCCCTACAGTCAAAGCCCGATGGTCATTGACTTGCCTTCAAAGTTCCACCGTCAAACCATCGTAAGCCAGCTCCACGTTTGCGGGGAGTTCTCTGGAAATTGTGGAGTGATCGAATTTGTGATTGATGTGGGTCAAAAGGGCGCGTTTGGGTTTTAGCATTTCAATGGCGGCAAGGGCTTGCTCCAGATTGAAGTGAGTGGGGTGGGGGGCGAACCCCAGGGCGTTTATTATCAGGAGGTCCAGTCCATATAATTTCTTTTGCGTGTTTTCAGGGATGCCACTGCAATCGGTGATGTAGGCTGAATTGTTGAATTTATATCCGGCGATGTTCATTTTCCCATGAGTAATTTCCAGAGGATTCACCAAAACGCCTCCCAAAGTGAATGCCTCTTCACCAATAGCCTGAAGAGTTAACTGCGGCAACCCTCCCCCCATCTGTACAGCTCCATTTGAGAATATATAGCCGAATTTTTTGGTCAGTTCCTGCACGGTGGGTTCATTCCCGTAACATGGGATAACGGTCTTGTTGAAATAGTTGAAACTGCGCAATTCGTCGATGCCGTGAACATGGTCCGCGTGGTGGTGAGTGAATAGAACGTGGTCCACATGCTGAATCCGATGTATAAGGCATTGCTGGCGCAGGTCGGTCGAGGTATCGACCAGGATGTTTTGGCCGTTTTCACTGACCAGAATAGAGGCCCTGAGACGCTTGTTCTTAGGGTCTTCGGACCGGCAGACCTCGCAGTCGCAACACATGGAAGGAACCCCTGTAGAGGTTCCGGTTCCTAAGAATAAGATTTTCATGGCCGAGAGTCAGTGATTAATTTCGCAAAGGACCTCGCCTTCCTGGCAAGGGCGCGATTCAAATTGAACGGTCGAATGGGTGATGTTGAATTTGGTTTTTAGCAATTCCTGAATTTCTCCGAGCACCGATTCGATCTGGTTGACTTTCTGGTCGTTCACCAGAGCGTGGGCGCTGAGGGCATAAATGTTGGAGCAAATCGACCAAATATGCAGTTCATGAATTTCCCGGATGGCAGGAATCGCCGTCAGTTCCTTTTCCACTTCGACGACGGATATTCCCTTGGGGACGCCTTCAAGTAAAATGTGAACCGAATCGGCCAGAATGCTTCTGGCTCCCCAGATGAGGAGCGTGGCGATTGCGGCGCTCAGGAGTGCATCGACGACATACCACCCGGTTGCCATCATGACGAATGCGCCGATGATGACTCCAACAGAAGCGATTGTGTCTCCCATCACATGGAAAAACGCGCTTTTCATATTGAGGTCGTGAGAATGCAGAGCGTGATCTTTCAAAAAGTAAAGCACCGCCAGGTTGGTGCACAATCCGATAACAGCAATGAAGATGACAGTTTGGCTGTCCACTGCTGAGGGATTCTGGAACCGTCCGATGGCCTCGTAAAAAATCCATCCCGCCATGACGACCAGCAGGACCCCGTTGAGGAAGGCCGCAAAAATTTCCATCCGGTGGAGGCCATAAGTTTTGGTCCGGCTGGAGGGGCGGTTGGCGATTTTGAGCGCAAACCAGCTCAGGCTAAGGGCGAAAACGTCTCCGAACATATGGGCCGCGTCGCTGATAAGGGCCAGACTGTTGGCAAGGATGCCGCCAACAGCTTCCACCACCAGGACCAGAAACGTCAGCGAGATGGCAAGGGTCAGCCGTTTTCGGGTAGAGTGAGAGTCCATATTTTGAGCTTTCATAAAGCGGAAAAATCCCATCTGTTGCGTTAGAGGTATCTATTTTATTCTAAATACCGATTTTAGCCCTGTCAAGAGAAGCTGTGCATTCCTCGGCGCATCAAATCCCCTCAAAACTGATCCCTGATTTCCCGGAAAGTGGGTTTGAGGAAGATTCAGATTTGAACCCAAAGAGATTATTTGTTAGATTACTTCTTTCAAAAAATACTTTCAATTTAGGAGTTAAAATATGTCCAATTTAGTTTCCAAAGCCGCGCCTGATTTCACTGCCGATGCGGTCATGCCCGATGGAAGTTTCAAGCAGATCAAGCTTTCGGATTATCGGGGAAAATATGTGATTCTGTTTTTCTATCCCTTGGATTTTACTTTTGTTTGCCCAACGGAAATCATTGCTTTCAGCGCCAAAACGGATGAATTTAAAAAACGCAACGCTGAGGTTATCGGGGTTTCTGTTGACAGTAAATTTTCCCATCTGGCCTGGAGAAATACGGACCGCAAAAAGGGCGGTTTGGGTGAAATAAAGTATCCTCTGGTGGGGGACGTGACCAAGCAAATCAGCAAGGACTACGATGTTTTGGTTGAGGATGGACCTAACAAAGGAGTTGCCTTCCGCGGTCTGTTTTTGATCAACAAGGAGGGCATCGTCCAGCATCAGTTGATCAATAATTTGCCGTTGGGACGAAACATTGACGAAGCTCTGAGAATGGTGGACGCTCTGCAATTCCACGAAAATAATGGCGAAGTGTGTCCCGCGAACTGGAAAGAAGGCGATGGCGGAATGAAGCCTGATCCGGATGGATCGCAGGAGTATTTTGAGAAAAATAATTAACAAGTATCACGCTGGCTCCTTCGCGGAGGGCGCTCGCTCCCGCGAGGGGGAAATTGCTCACGCCGTGCAATGCTTCCTGGCCAGCGTGACGCTGGACCCAATTTTAACGGGCGATGGATATTTAGCTGACAAGATTCTGTATCGTGCTGAATTTTTCATCCGGGCATTTTTTTTCCATTACGGAGAGACCTTTGCATAGGAACGAGCTTTAAATCCCCCCAACCCCCTTCGTAGAAGGGGGAGCAGGTTTCCCCCCTTTTTAAAGGAGACCTTTGCGTAAGTCGGGAATCTTCATGGAGTTTGCTCTGAGTCCACCCCATACGTCATCGCGAGCCGCAAAGCGGCGCGGCGACCCAGAGTCTCTGGATTTACCCCTTCGGGGCACGAAAGCTTCGGAATATTATAACGGCTTCGTCGCCGTTGGCTTCTCGCAACGACGGGTTATGCAAAGCTCTCTTCACCGAAGGGGGCTGGGGGGATTTTTCGGTCCGCAGGTTCCGGTCTCCAGTCCTTTCCGCCATTTCCCTTTATTTTCATCGTCCAGATTGAATTTTTAAGACGCTATTAAAAAACCAGTCATGTTTACAAGTTGAAGATGCGTTGTCAAGACGAAACCAAAAATCTCCTCTCCCGCCAAAAAAATGTTTCAACCGAGGGATCATTTTATCGACATTGCGCCAGCC
>JADFGI010000317.1 GCA_022567815.1 Nitrospinota bacterium | reverse complement strand
TTTTGATTACATTGAAATATTTTACAATCGGCAACGACGCCATTCCTATCTTGGCTATCTAAGCCCGGTAGACTTTGAGAAAAAATATGCGGCTTAACTTCGTGTCCACATATTCCGGGCAAGATCAACTCCTTGCGGACCTCAATGAGTTGCCAAATCTCGTTCTCGAAGGCAACGGTCAAGGTCGTATTGCCGATGATTATCGTATCCCCGGTCATCAATAAAGATTGCTTGATGACGCGACCATTGACGCTGATTATGCACTTACGTGATTCAATCCTTTCAATAAATAACCGGTTTTCTTTCAGGCATAATCGGGCATGCAGAAAGGCTACTATGCTTTCGCGCAGGAGGATATCAGCCCTGCTCCCTCGTCCGATAATGATCTCGGGCTTTTCAAAATCCTGGACCGAACGCTCCTTTTGGCCCTTCAAGCTTATTTTTTCAATAATATATTGAATATGCATGGAGCCAATTTACCGGTAATAAAAAACAGAAAAAATATGGATCGCCAAAGTAACCAACAAACCAACCGATAAGGGAATATGGAAAAATAACCAGACCTTGAGCCAGAAATGTGCCCCCACTTCGTCGCGATAAATATTGAACAGTCTGATCTTTTCTTTGACGACATCCATTGCCTTAACGCCGATCTCCTGTTCGGACGCGGAGAGATCGGCAAACATTTTTTTGAGGTGTTCGTCCACCTGAAATATTGGGTTTTTTTTGGGAAAAACAATCTGCCTGAGTTTGGTTTCGATGGGTACGTCCATAACCCTTATCAAATTAATGAGTTTGCTACTTCCTCCCTCTTCCAACTTGTGCAGGTCGCCCTCGATAACTCTAATCTGCGTTAAAACGTTGCGCGCCGTATCCCCTCCTCGATTGGAGAGGATCTGAGGAGGGAATTGAATGTAGTTAAAAGCACCCCACATTCCACTGAAAATAGTGACCAGCATGAACCCATAGGATAGAGTATGGACATTCATTCCGAATTGAAACGCGCTGTGCAACGGAACAATCAGTATCAATGCCAACCCGATCCAAAGGTGAGCTGATAGCCAACCAATAAGTGTTCCAGAGGTGGAGGCATAGGAGCGCTTGCGGACGCCAAACAACATCAAAAAAAAGATGCCCAATGTAGCTAAAATTCCATAGGTATATCCCAGGAATGTGCCTCCCCCTCTCCCGCTCAGGGGATGATCGAGCAGATAAAATGCCAACAGGATGCTGAAAAAAAAGAGGTTGATCCAGAACCAACGAAAATTCTTGTAATTGATGATATTTTCTTTAACGGACATGCAATCAATCCGGGTGGTTGCTAAAAAGTTCCTGCATTTTAGAGGGACTGATCCGCATGGCAGCTCCCGTGGGACAAGTTCGAACACACGCGGGACCGCCTTTCAAATCGGTGCACATATCACATTTCGCCGCGACCAATTTTGGTTCTTCTTCATCCTCAGATTTAAACCAAGAAGATAGAAACGAGAGTATTCCCCCGCTTTTGGGTGCCACATGCACCATCTGGATCACATTATAAGGGCAATATTTTTCACAGTTCCCGCACCCTATGCAGTTGTCTTTAATAATAACCTCACCGTTGACATTGCGCATCAAGGCGTCTGGAGGACAATCCGTCATACACAAGGGATTTTGACAATGCCTGCAAGAGGTTGGCACCTGAATCGAAGCAAAACTTTCGCCGCCTTTCCGGTCCAGACGGCTGTATCCGCCATGTGTGGCGGCGCAGGCTTTTTCGCAATTATCACACCCCACACAGAGGTCGGAATCGATAATGAGAACATTGTCAGCATCAGAAAGGCCTTTCTCCAACGCAAAATCAAGAAGACCTCCGGAATCCTGACCGATGTCACGGAATGTATCCTCGGCCCGCCATTTTTGGGAAACCTTTTGCAATTTCTCAATTTCCTCGGGGTTGTCCTTTAAAAAGCTAAGAAAATCCTTTACTTCAATGACGCTGGTTTCACATTCCACTGCGGCGGTGATGGTTGCCGTTCGAAGTTGAGGCTCAGAGTTTGCTCCCTCTTCGCCATAACCGATGAGCGCTGTTGCTCCAAAGTAGTTGCCAACGGGAATATAAGTCTGGGTCACATCCTCTCCATTAATCACTCGGGATACCTTGACAGACCCTTTGCGAATCACATGAAAATACTTTCCTTCATCCCCTTCCTTGAAAACAACCTCGTCCTTTTTGTATTTTTGCAATTTTGCCCCAGCGACAAGCCTCCACAATTGTTCTCCTGACACATCGGGGAAAAAACCCTTCAAAGTACGGTACATAAAAATATCATCGAGCCTGTTCTTTATGGGCTCAACGGAACTTATCAACTTGAGCATTTGCTTGCGTGGGGTTTCCAGCAAAACCGTGGGTTTGAGGGCGCTGGTGGTTGCGGTCCGGCGACGACCGGATATCAGGCCCATTTCCCCAAAATAATCTTCTGGACCCAATTCAAAACGGTCTTTATTTTCCAGCTCAACTTGTACCATTCCGCTCACAACACTGAAAAGCGTATTGGAAAAGTCGTTCCGCTCAAAAATGATTTCACCCTCTTTTTTCACATGGACGGTTGATTCCACAATCAGTTCCCTGAATTGGGGATCACTCATTCCCTTAAAAAGAGGGAGGGCTTTGCGAATCATGTCCATGTTGTCATTCACATCACCCGGCAAAACCTTAAGAGTATCCGCGATCAACACCTGATCGGCAGGTTCTACCTCGTTGCCCAGGATGTGTTCAATAACTTCATAGCCTTGATTGATGGCCTGTTTGATCAGGGGATATCCGATAAGAGAGCCAAGGAGGTATAGACCCGGCACGTTGGATTCGTATCGGTGGTCCACCACAGGCACATCTGTGGGGTTTGGGGATGGAAATACGATCCCGCAAGCTTCCATGAATTTTCTGGGAGGAATACTCCCAAGGCGGGCGATTAAATGCTGACAGGGAACTACAACTTCGCCGTTTGGCGTGTTAATGACTGTTTGGTCAGATTCTACTCGCGCTATGGTGGAATCGTAAAAGCAACTGACTTTACCTGATTCGATGGCTTCTTCAATCAAGGCGCAATTGGCATCCTTGGCGCGGGCGAATTCCCCTTTACGGTTGATGATGGATACGCGATTTTTATCCGCCAAACCGAGGACGTTTTCTATAGCGGCATCACCCGCCCCCACCACGATGATATCCATATCCTGGAATGCATCGGGATCGCCCAGACGATAGGCGACGTGGGACAACTCCTCTCCCGGAACTCCCATTTTCCTCGGCGAACCCATTGAGCCGATGCCTAAAACAACCGAATCGCAGGTGCAATGGTCGTCGCCAAAAAACACCTTGAATCCTTCAGTGGTTTTTTCAATTTTGGAGACTTCCACCGGACGCTTGACGTTAACTTTATTTTTTCAAGGGCTTGGTTCCAGACGTCCAGGACCTCTTCCCGGGTCCCCGCCTTGAAGCCCACGTCACCAACCAGAGGGAGTTTGGTCGGCTCGTCCATGACATGCTTGCGCAACTGATATTGATGAATAGTATCGGCTATTTCCGACTTTTCAAACAGGACATGGGAAAGGCCGTGCTTAGCGGCATTTGCCGCCGCGCTAATCCCACCGGGTCCTCCTCCAATGATACCTATTTCAAAATGCTCCGGCATAATCAGTCCCCAAACTCCAAAAAAAATGGGAGCGCCCAAAAGGTTAAATCATAAAAATATTTTATTTCTAGCCGTTATTATATTTGGAAGGTATATTTCCGCGCAATTTTTACACCTATAAGAATAATTATCAAG
>JADFGI010000012.1 GCA_022567815.1 Nitrospinota bacterium | reverse complement strand
GAGGCGAACCACGCCTATAAAGAAGGCCTTCCCTGAGCCTGTCGTCAAATTATTTTAAGCCACCTTAGGTGGATCATTGGATTGTCGTTGCGAGGAGCGTCAGCGACGAAGCAATCCAGAGACCCTGGATCGCCGCGCCGCTTGTCGCGGCTCGCGACGACGAAATATACGATTCGTGGCAGATTCTGGGGTAGTACCCAGATAAAATTTGATGATTTTGCGAATTTGACGACAGGCACTAAATCATGTGTCCTTCTGGTGGTTTGTGGACAAACGATAGGACACGCGGATGCCGCTGGCATAGACATCCGCCCAATGCGAATCCTGTTTTTGCCGGGGCGTGATGAGGTCGCGGAACGAACAGGAACGAGTGTAGTATTCCGACCAGTCCAGGGGAGAGAATTTAAAATCCAGCTTCTGAAACCATATTTCAAATAGCGCCCGTGTGGGCAAAGTTATCATGCTCAGGTCCTTGCCGCGATAATCGAAGGTTTCCGGGAGGCGGTAATCCTTTTTGTCCGGCTTGGTCAGTGAGACGATCATCAGGGGCAGGTCGAGGGTTTCGTCCTTGATAGCGGAGGTAACCACAGCGGCGTTTTTGCCCTGGACGGCGGCGTACCCGGCGGTGAAGGTGTCGAGCAATAGCGTTTCCTTCGCAACCCGGCTCATCAGTTGGAGCAGGCGTAAGGGGTCCGCTGTGTAATAGAGCATTCCAAAACAGAACACCGTGTCGAAACTGTTTGCGGGAGTCGATTCGAGAAAGCGCACCACGTCCCTCACATCAAAACGATAGGATGACTTGGGAATGTTCTGATCCTGAAAAAGTTGCGTGCATTTCTGAACCATTTTCTCTTCCACATCGACCCCATGCACCAACCGGGCTCCCATCTGGTGCGCCGCATAGGCAAAGGTTCCCATGTGCGAGCCGACATCCAAAATAGTTTTCCCGATGACCGCATCTTTTTGTTTTCCTAAAAGAATGTCAATCCGGGCGTTCAAGCACTCGAATGAATAAGGGATTGCCCACCGGTTTTTGCGGGTGTCTGTCGTTAAGAATGGGGAGTCCTCGGCGATGTATATTTTGTCAGGCGTCACTTTGGAATGGTTCTCCAGTTAAGGCAGAAAATACCTTTCAATCTAAATGATGAGAATGCTATAATGCCACTGTTTTTATAAGACTTATTGATTAATGTCCATCCCTGTTTTGGAGCCCTAAAACGATTTTACAAGAACTCCTTTCATCAGCCGTCATTCCTGCCGTTTCGCCGGAGGAGGCGGAACTCAAACTCAAGCGGCGAGACCTGGCAAAATTTGAGCAGGACATTGCGGAAAAAGAGTTGGAGCTTTCCACCCTCAAGGGGGAACTTCATCTTTTTGAGCGCCGCTACCACCTGGTTGTAGGGGCCAAGTATACCGAACTCGACGAGGTTAAGGCTCAAATTTTGGAGTTGGCCAGCCGATTATACCCGCGCTCGGATGAATTTCGCGCGGGAGCGCAGTCGGCCAGGGAGCGGGCCCAGGGCTCGGCAAAAGCGACCGAAGATGGCGAATCGGACTCGCCGGAGGGAGACGTTTTTAAACCCAACGAAAATTTAAAAAAGCTTTTTCGCGAGGTGGCAAAAAAAATCCACCCCGATCTGGCTTCGGATGAGAAGGAAAAAAACCGCAGGCATGTGTTGATGGCCAAATTGAACCAGGCCTATGACCGGTTGGATGAGGAAGCGATTCATGCAGTGCTCCTGGAATGGGAGGCGGGACACCATCCGGAAAAAAATCAAACCCTGGGGACGCAGTTGGTCAAAATCGTTCGGCAGGTGGCGCAAATAAAAAAACGGTTGAGCCGGATCGAGGAAGAATTGGTCGAAATTAAAAACTCGGGGATGCATCAATTAATGAAAAAAATGGCTTCGGCGGAAAAAACCGGCGTCGATTTACTTGAGGAAATGGCCGCCAGTGTCGATGAAAAGATAGATTCGATCAAATCCAAAGTGAGAGATTTGGCCGGAGAGTTTGATTGATAATCCTCCAGGTTGATGCCCGACGATATGAGTGAAGACGCGATTTCCGCAACTCCATCCCAAACCCTTCCCGCGGAATTTATACCCGGCAAACCTTCCAATCTTTCCCTTCAAGGCCTGGATTTTCTGTCCAAAGGAAACGCGGAGGCCGATACTGACCTGGTCTATAAAAAAACCGACGGGTCCCTGGAAACCCTCAGCCCCAAAGAGGCGGCCCGCTGGTTTAAGGATGCCGAATTGGGCAGACCACGGGCTCAATACAATGTGGGTCTGGTTTTTTTCAAGGGCATTGGAGTGACGCGCAATGACGTGGAGGCCGTGAAATGGTTCCGCAAGGCGGCTGAAAAGGGCTCCGCCAACGGACAGGGATTTCTTGGCGTCATGTATGAAAACGGATTGGGCGTGGCCCAGGACAATGAGAAGAGTTTCCGCTGGTATAAAAAGGCCGCGGACCAGGGCGACCGGGTTGCGCAATTTAATCTTGGCCGAATGTTATATTTTGGCAAGGGGGTTGCGAAAGCGCCTCATGAAGCCGCGAAATGGTTTTATGAAGTAGCCAGATCGGGTAATGACGTGGCCCAGAACATGCTGGGCATTTTGTATGAAAAAGGCGAGGGCGTCCCACAGGATTTGGACATCTCCGGAAAATGGTTTCAGCAAGCGGCTTTGCGGGGAAATGAAGAGGCGCAGTATAACCTGGGGGATCGCTACGAACACGGGAAAGGCGTGGACAAAAATCTTTCCAAAGCGATACGCTGGTATTACAAGGCGGCTGTCCAGGGACTGGATCTGGCGCAATATAAATTGGGCGCCATGTATTTTAATGGAGAAGGGATTTCCAAAGATTCCAAAAAAGCTCTCAAATGGCTGTGCAAGGCGGCGGAACAGGGCCATGAAGAAGCGCAGGAGTTTTTGGAAAAAGCCCATGATCGGTCCGTCCCCGATGCGGAGGAATTTTTCCATAAAGGAAATTTCTTTTTTGAACGCAAGGATTATACGTCAGCGGTTTCCTGGTATTTGCAGGCGGCCCAACACGATCATGCCCAGGCTCAATTCACGTTGGGGAGTTTGAGTGACCGGGGAGAAGAAATCGCCCAAAATTTTTCGGACGCAAAAACCTGGTATGAAAAGGCCGCTGAACTGGGGCATGCCCAGGCCCAGCATAACCTGGGGATATTATATTTTCTGGGCGAGGGCGTTCCCCAGAATTATGAAAAAGCAGGTTCCATGTTCGAGGCGGCGGCCCTTAAAGACATTGCTTCAGCTCAGGGTTTTCTGGGCAAGTTGTATGAAAAAGGCAAGGGGGTGGTGCAGGACTTTTCGCAGGCATCGGCCTGGTACCGTAAAGCGGCGGAACAGGGAGATGATTCGGGCCAGCTCCATCTTGAAAAAATGTATTACCACGGGCTGGGGGTGGCTCAGGATTTTGCGGAATGCCTGGCGTGGTTGCAGAAAGCGGTTGCGCAGAATAACGTCAAAGCTCAGTATGATTTGGGCAGAATGTATTGCAACGGCGAAGGGGTTGCCCAGGATTATGTGCAGGCCGTTTACTGGTTTCGCCTGGCCGCCGACGCGGGGCATGATTACGCGCAATTTGCTCTGGGAAAAATCTATTACGATGGTAAGGGAGTGAATCAGGATTTTCAGGAAGCCTTTCGCTGGGTGGAAAAAGCCGCCAATCAGGGGAACGCAATGGCGCAAAACCAATTAGGATGCATGTGTGAAAAGGGAGAAGGCGCGGTCAGGGATTTTTCCCATGCCGTGAAGTGGTATGCCAAAGCGGCGGAACAGGGAGACGCCCAGGCTCAGGACAATCTCGGGATGATGTATTTTGTCGGCAAGGGGGTGGCGCAGGATTATGAGAAGGCCGCCGAATGGTATCGTAAAGCGGCCCAAAAGGGCGATTCATCTATGGGCGACGAAATGGATTTTCTCGATGGCGCTGATGGAGAATCCGGTGATCCCGTCAGGGCGGTAAAATGGATGCGCAAAGCCGCCAGGGAAGGCGTGGCGAAGGCTCAAAATCAGTTGGGGGTTCTGTATGAAAAAGGCCTGGGAGTGCAAAAGAGCATCAAGCAAAGTGTGAACTGGTACCGCCGCGCCGCCGAACAGGGACACGAAGCCGCTTTATTTAACATGGGCCGGATGTGTTGTCTGGAATCGTCTCCAGATTATAAAACCGCCTTTGCCTGGTATTTGAAATCGGCGGACCAGGGCAATGCGGAAGCCCAATTTCAACTGGGGAAAATGTGCGAACAGGGACAGGGGATATCTTCCCAGGATCATTTAAAAGCTTTCAACTGGCACCAGAAAGCAGCCCAAAAGGGCAATCCAAAAGCCCAATATGCTTTGGGCGTCTTGTATAAAATGGGCCGAGGAATCGAAAAAAATATTGAAAATGCCAGCCTCTGGTTCCATCGTGCGGCGGAAAAAGGATCTTTGCCTGCCTGGGGGGCTCTGGAAAAAATGAAATATCCCTCACCGGTTTAATCCCTCCTGTATTCCTTCCGTCTTCTGTAAAACCTACGCAATATGCATAAAATTAGTGTTTAAAATTCCTCCCCTTTAATTCCTCAGCGCAAACATTTATACTTGTTGTAATCACACCCATTATTAGGCAAGAGCTTTGAAGCACAAAAAGGCAAAAAAACACAAGGTTCCCGGTTCATCCCAATCGAGGTACGTGTCTCTTGCGTCGTTGGGTGACGAACTGCGCAAGAAGAACCCGGACATGATGAAGAAAGTAGAAGCCTTGCATGGGACGAAATCGTCTTACACCAGAATCATGGAAGCTATTTACGATTTGCTTCCTTATCCCTGGGACGATTTGGAATCCTTTGAGCAGGCCGGGGAGCAGATTTTTGCGGGAGATTTTTCCGATGCGATTGAATCCTTAAAGATGATTTTACAACAAATCCCCGATTGTTATCCGGCCTGCCATCTCATGGGAGTGGCTTATGGCTGTTTGCAAAAATACAAAGAGGAAATTGAGTGTTATAGAAGAGCGATAAAAATCCGCCCCGATTATCCACAGGTTTATTTCGATCTGGCCATGTCCTACTGGATTCAGGGAAAGGAAAAAAAGGCTTTTTCCGAATTTAAACGGGGGGTACCCCTGGCCCCGAATTTTGAGGCGGCGGATTTCTGGTTACACTTCACCATCGAAAGGTTGGGACGAGGCAATACAGCGGGCAAACCAAACGAAAACGGAGCGGCGGAATCAAGGAAAGCGGTGGCTCATGGATGTTGTCTGTTGGGAATTTCCTACCTTGAACATGGGCTCCATATCGCGGCGCGGCACGCTTTCAAAAAAGCGGTCCACCTTCTGCCGGATTTTGCGGAAGCGCAATTTCAACTGGGTTCCATCCATATCAAAAGGCTCCGCAACCCGAAACGAGCGGAAAAATATCTGGATCGGGCGGAACAGCTTTTCCTGGCCCAGGGCGATTTGCAAAGAGCGGTTCTGGCGCATCAACTCTGCCGACCCGGGGAAAAGGTTTCCGATAGCGCAAAGGCGGCGGATGATTGGTTGAAGGAAGGGTTGCGGCTCCAGAATTTGGAAAGATACCAGGGCGCCATAGACGCTTACAAGATGGCGATCAAGTTCCAGCCCAATTTTGTGGACGCTTTTTATAATTTGGGAATCGCTTACGGGAGTCTGGAAGACTCGGGAGTGGAGTTGGTCCATAAGGCCATTTGGGCGTTCAAGCAAGTCATAAAAATTAAACCGGATTTTATATACGTCTATTCCGCTCTGGGTGCATCCTACATCAAACAGGGGGACTATGGCGAGGCTCTGTCGATACTCACCGATGCGTTGCGGTTGGAACAAAAAGAATCGAATGTCTATTATTATCTGGGGATGGTGTCCAGGTTGACGGAAAATAACGAAGGGGCGGTAGAGTATTTGAAAGAGGCCGTTGCCCTAAAACCTAATTCAGTGCAATCAAATTTTTACCTGGGATTGACGTTGATGGAGTTGCAGAGGTATCCGGAAGCTTGTGACGTTTTTCAGGAAGTGGTGCACACCAAACCCGACTTCGCGGAAGCACATTTCATGCTGGGAAATTTGTACATGGATAAGATAGGCGACTCTGACAAGGCCGTCGCCCATCTTAAAAAAGCCGAGAAGCTGTTTGTCAAGCTGGATGACAACCTCCGCCTGTCTCATGTCCGCCAAATATTAGCCCATGAGGGCGTTTGAAGGGTCGGAGCTGATTCAGCAGATTCTTTTTTGATTCCCACCAGTGGGTTTCATACCCCGCCCAGCAACGCGGGAAGGAGATGCGGGGCAGACGTTCGCTTCGCTCGTGAGCCCCGGAGAACATTAGGTAGCAGAGAAAGTTACTGGAACTCGGGTCCAGCGCTACGCTGGCAGGACGGATTAGGATTTGGTCAGCCATAAACCCATAGCACGTTAATATTTGGTCCAGCGCTACGCTGGTTGGGTCCAGCCCCCAGGCTGGCCGCTTGCGGCAGGGTCGTTTATTAAGGAAAACGATGAAAAACAGTTGGGCGTCAAAAATTATCAGCATCGTTGGGCGGGGCCTGGTGGTGGGAATTTTATTGATGATATCCGCCGGGGGATCGATCGCCCAGAATCCTTCTGAAAAATTGAACCTGGAGATTTTGTCGGCCAATGAGATCGTTCAAAAGGCGCTCACTGATGCGTTGTATTACGAATTTGATAAATGGTTTGAAGTGTTTGAAAAGGCCATTCGCCGACTGGAAGATTCTCCAAAATCCTTGGAAAACCGGATTGATTTGTTGAAATACAATTTTTATTATTCCGGTCTTTTGGGAGAACTGTGCCACACCCTGGCATTCACCAGCAGTTATAAAATCCAGGAAATCGCCGACCGGTTTATTCATTATAGCAGCCGCGCCAAGGAACTCGCCAAGGAAATCCTGGCCACTCCCGACGTGACAATCCCCCAGCAGGCCCAGGCCAATTTATATTTAGGAGGGGCCGAGGGTTATATCGGTATCTTCGAATACGGGGAGGGGCATCTTTTTACAGCCCTGATCAATGGATTTCAGGCGGATACGCATTTGGAAAAAGCCCTGTCGCTGGACCCCAATCAGTTAGACGCCCATTTTGGCTTGGGACTTTATCGTTACGGAAACAGCCGCCTTGGGGGATTCGGGAATTTCATCATGCAGGGAGGGCGTGACTTACGCCAGGTTGGGCTCGACCACATTGAACACGCCATTCGAGAGGGGGCCCCTTCCAAACCCCTGGCGCTGAAAACCCTGGCCTGGTTCTATATTTCTGAACAATTCAATCCGAATAATTCAGGGATCCCTGCGGGAAAGCCGTTGTCGGCCTCCTTGTCGCGGTCCAAAGCCCTGGAGTTTATGGAGGAACTGGAGACGGAATATTTTAGCAATCCGCCTTACGCAAACTTCCCAGGCAACAAAGAACTCGCCATGATGCAAGCCCTGCAATATGTTTTGGATTCCAATTACGCATCAGCCAAAGCTAAATTCGAGAAAATCCTTGAGGTGACCGAATATCTGAAAAAAAACCGGGGCTTTGCCATCAATCCTCAATTGATCGATTCGGTTAAGGCGGGGATTCAATTTTGCGATCTGATGTTACTGCGTCCGAAAAAAAATGATGAGGCGGGACAGCGCTCCGCTTGTTTGAAGGTAATGGATCAATTGAATTTTTTGAAAAGCGGCGGGGCTATGGTGGAATATGATTCTAAAAAAATCCGCAGTGAGCTTCATGACGTTTTTGCCGACAAACTCGATGGTCTTTTCCACGATATGAATTGTTGACCCGCGCCAGCCTGTGGGCTGTACCAAAATTTCACGGTCGATGGGTTTATGGCTGACGAAATTCTATATAGTACCGAGTTTTCATCCTGACATTTTCCTCTTTTGGGCTCGTAAGCAACGCGCCAGCGTGACGCTGGACCCAATATTAACGTGCGATGGATTTATAGCTTTTTAGGGCTCGTGAACGAAGTGAGCGTCAGCCCTCCTGCGTAGCAGGCTTTTCCTCCCCGTGTAACGGGGCCAGCGTGACGCTGGACCCAATATTAACGTGCTATGGGTTTATAGCTTTTCGGGGCTCGTGAGCATAGCGAGCTGAGCCTTAAACTTTTCCTCCCGCGTTAGCGGGTTCCTCCCCGCGTAGTGGGGGTCTGAAAAAATGTAAGGAATTCCTGGATCTCCCGACCTTGCATTATTACTCACCCGATCAGTTTGAAAATTAAGGAGAGCCATGTTTAGGATCGATTCAATACCTGAAGTGGTGGCACAGGGCAGTGTCAAGAAAGTTTATGACGAATTGAAAGATTCCATGGGCATCGTGCCCAATGTGTTTAAAGTGCTGAGCCTATGGCCGGAGGGACTGGAATTATATGTGGCGATGGTCAAAGGGACGATGTTCGCGGATACCAAACTCACCCGCGCTGTAAAAGAGATGATCGCTTCCACTGTCTCCAGAATCAATCAATGCGATTACTGCGTAGGCCATCACAAAAATTTTATGACCCAATATGGGATCTCATCCACAGTTTCAGAACAGGTTGTGAACGATCCGCAATCAGCGGAAATTTCCCCCGCCGAAAAAAAATTGCTTGCGTATGTGGAAAAAGTCACCCGCCATGCCTACAAGGTTACGGACGCGGACGTGGAAGGTTTGAAAGAGATTGGCTGGTCGCATGAACAAATTTTGGAGGCGACACTGGTTACCTCCTTGTTCAATGCCATCAACCGATTTGCCGATGCCCTGGGCGTTCAGCCGGAGGCTTGACTCTTTCCTAAGATGAAGGATACCAGCAGGGAGGAAATATAATTATGTTTCGCTTGAACGAAAAAAAGAAAGCTTTATTTTTAAGAATAGTTTTAGTCAGTTGGACGTTTGTCTTTCTTTCAGGATTTGATTATTCCAGACACAGCATTCCCGTGGATGAGATATTTTCGGGGGGACCGGGCAAGGATGGAATCCCCGCCCTGAGTCGACCCAAATTCGTGGCGGCAAAAAATGCCAAACATTTTATGAAGGATGAGGACCGCGTTCTGGGTTTGGCGAAAAATGGACAGGCCAAAGCCTATCCCATTAAAATTCTCAACTGGCATGAAATCGTTAATGACACCATCGGCAAGCAGGCGGTGGTGGTCACTTTCTGCCCCTTATGCGGCACGGGGATGGTGTTCGACGGAAAAATCAATGGAAAGAATTTGACCTTCGGTGTTTCCGGTTTGCTTTACCAGAGCGACATGTTGCTGTATGACCACAAGACGGACAGCCTGTGGTCTCAAATCAAGGGAGAAGCGGTGACAGGTCCGATGACAGGCGCTCGCTTAAAACTGCTTTCGTCCACGCAAACCACTTGGGGAAAATGGAAAAAAAAGCATCCGGAAACACTGGTTCTTTCGCAAAAAACCGGTTATCGCCGGGATTATGACCGGGATCCCTATATGGGTTATTACACCAGTTCGCGGTTGATGTTTGGGGTGAAAAACAGAAACAAGGCTTATCATCCCAAGGAGCGGGTGATAGGGCTGGAACTTGGGGGCAAGTTCAAGGCCTACCCCTTTTCAGAACTGGCGAAAGCAAAACAACCGGTGACGGATCAATTGAACGGCTCCATTGTAAAAGTGATTTTTGATAAAGATTCGCAAACGGCTGTGATTCAGGATAGCAAAGGGAAGGAGCTTCCTTCCGTGGTCGGTTTCTGGTTCGCGTGGTTTGCGTTTCACCCGGAGACCAAGGTTTTCAAGGCGGGTCAATAGCATTGGAGAGCAGGCTTTCGAGCTTCTCCTCAACACAAATTTAAAAGTTTTCTAAAGTTTAAAAATCCGAATAAATTTTAAACTATCCCCCTTTACTAAATCATCGCCCCCCTCCCCAAAAATTTTTTCTTCTAATCGTCTCCGCGGGAATAAATTTTATTGCATACCTCTGGAAGGAAGAAGATACTGAATCCGTAAAATTTCATTGGCGGAAAAAACGGCGCTTTCACTTTGAAAAAAGGTCGAGGCTGTCAACCGGAAGTAATCGCCCACCTCATTATCAGGGAGCAAATCATGAAAATTGGTTTTGTAGGGCTGGGAAAAATGGGAGCCAATATGGTCGAACGGCTTCTTCGGGGAGGGCATGAAATCGTCGCCTACGACAGATCTTCGGACGTGGTGAGTGAAATCGGGGAGAAAGGCGGCACAGTTTCAAAGTCTCTGGCCGAACTGGTGGAAAAACTTCCGAAGAGAAAAATCGTGTGGTTGATGGTTCCCGAAGGCAAACCAGTAGAGGATAGCATTGCCGATCTGGTGCCTCTCTTAAAAGACGGAGGCATCATCATTGATGGCGGAAATTCCAACTGGAGGCAAACCCAAACCCGCGCCAAGGATCTTGAATCTAAAGGCATTGATTACCTCGACTGCGGAACCAGCGGCGGCGTTTGGGGATTGGAAAACGGATATTGTTTGATGTCGGGCGGAAAGGACTCTGCCTGCAAGGAACTGGAACCGGTGTTTAAAACCCTGGCTCCCCCAGAGGGTTATTTATACTGCGGACCTTCGGGAGCGGGACATTTCGTTAAAATGATTCACAATGGAATCGAGTACGGAATGATGCAGGCGTATGCGGAAGGCTTCGAAATAATGGAAAAGTCGCCCTTTGACCTGGACATTCTGGGCATCTCCAAAGTCTGGCAACACGGAAGCGTGGTGCGGTCGTGGTTGTTGGAGCTTGCGGAACTGGCGTTTACTGACGATCCCAAACTTTCTAAAATTAAAAGTTATGTGCAGGACAGCGGCGAGGGCCGCTGGACGGTTCAGGCGGCAATGGATTTCGATGTCCCCGCTCCGATCATCACGTTGTCTCTTTTGGCCCGGTTTCAGTCGCGCCAGCCGGATTCATTCGCCATGAAAGTTCTCGCGGCGCTTCGCAACCAGTTTGGCGGCCATTCGATCAAGAGGAAATAAAATGGAAAAACCGGATAACTGCATATTAGTCATTTTTGGCGCATCTGGGGATTTGAGCAAACGCAAGCTGATCCCGTCTCTATTCGATTTATACCGGCAGGGTTTTCTGCCGGAGAAGTTTTCCGTGCTGGGAGTGGGCCGGTCCAAACTTACCAGTACCAAATTTCGTGACCGTATGGCGGAGAGCGTGGAGCAATTTACCGAGAGTGAGCCGGTGAAAAAAGAGCAATTGCAGGCGTTCATCAAAAGTTTTCATTTTATTTCCGTAGATCCATCAAACAGTGAGGATTTTATCAAGTTGAAATCTAAACTGGAGACTCTGGATGCGCGCTACAAAATTGGCGGAAATTATATTTATTACCTGGCGGTTCCTCCCAGCACCTACCAGCCCATCATTCAAAATCTTGGTTCGCAAGGCCTGCAAAAGGAAAATTCTTCAACAGCCAGTTGGAAGCGTTTGATCATCGAAAAACCCTTTGGCTATGATTTGGAATCGGCTTTAAAGTTGATGAAAGCTATGAAAAAGGTTTTCAGCGAACCGCAGATTTATCGGATTGACCATTACCTGGGAAAAGAAACGGTCCAGAATATTCTGGTTTTCAGATTCGCCAATGGGATTTTCGAGCCCTTGTGGAACCGGAATTATATCCACCATGTGGAAATCACCGCCGCTGAAAGCATCGGCGTGGAAGGGCGCGGGGAGTATTATGATGGGGCCGGAGCCTTGCGGGACATGGTGCAAAACCATTTGATGCAGATCATGGGCGTCGTCGCCATGGAGTCGCCTTCCTCCTTTGACTCGACGGCGGTGCGCAACGAAACGGTCAAAGTGTTTCAGTCACTACGGGAAATTCCTCACGATAAAGTGAGTAAATTTGCCGTGCGTGGCCAATACACGACCTCGGTTATAAAGAAGGAAATCATCCCCGGTTACCGGGAAGAAAAAAATGTGGCCGAGGGTTCGCGAACGGAGACCTTTGCCGCTATTAAAGTTTTTATCGACAACTGGCGCTGGGGGGGCGTTCCTTTTTACATCCGCGCCGGCAAGAGACTGCCCACCCGCGTGACCGAAGTGGCCATCCATTTCAAACCCACCCCGCACTTTTTATTTGCCCAGGACAGTAAGGAAGCCGATGGTCTCAACCAACTCATCATCCGAATTCAGCCGAATGAAGGGCTCGCCCTGAAGTTTGGCCTGAAGGTCCCCGGACAAGGGTTCAAGGTGCAAAATGTCAGCATGGATTTTCATTATTCCGGACTCGCCAACACCCGCGTCGCTTCCGCTTATGAGCGTTTACTGCTCGACTGCATGTTGGGCGACTCCACCCTCTACGCCCGGGGCGATGCGGTGGAAGCCTGCTGGAAGTTTGTCGATCCCATTTTGCAGGAATGGCAGAACAATCCCGATCTTAAAGTCTATGGCTATCCGGCGGGAACGTGGGGTCCCAGGGAAGCCAATGAACTGTTTCTGGAGCATGGGGTCGAGTGGCGCTACCCTTGTAAAAACCTGGTCGATGACGGCGTGGTGTGCGAGTTATAAGTGACCAGCGTGACGCTGGACCCAATATTGACGTTCGACCAGCGTAGCGCTGGACCAAATATTAACGTTCGATGGGTTTATGGCTAGCCGAATTCTGGGTGGCGAGGAAATTACCTGACCGCCGCTGGTAGCGGCTCGCGATGACGAGATAGACGATTTGACGACAGGTTCCAAATGACTGCCGATATAAAAATTTTCCCCGAACCCGCAAAGCTGGCCGAAGCGGTTGCCGTTGAATTAAAGAAAGCGTCAAAACAGGCTCATGAGGCGGGGAGGCGATTCAACCTGGTTCTGGCGGGGGGGAGCACTCCACGAGCCGTGTATCAGGTTTTGGCCCTGCCGGAGTTTAAATCATCCATCCCCTGGAATTGTATTCATTTTTTTTGGGGCGACGAACGTTGCGTTCCTCCCGACCATGAAGACAGCAACTATCGCATGGCTCGTGAAACCTTATTAGACCCCCTCAATATCCTGCAAGAAAATATTCACCGCATTCGTGGAGAGAACGATCCGGAAACAGAGGCCGCTCGATATGCGGGAGAGATAAAAAATAATTTAAAACCACAGTCTGGAAAAACTCCCCGGTTTGACTGGATTTTATTGGGACTGGGAACCGACGGCCACACCGCCTCCCTGTTTCCCGGAGCGCAACCCATTGAAGACCGTTCGGGCCTATGCGCCGTTGCCATCCAACCGCAAAGCGGGCAAAAACGCATCACCCTCACTTCCAGAGTTTTGAATCATGCCAAGCGGGTTTCCTTCATCGTCACCGGCAAGAGCAAGGGGCAAGTGGTCGCCGAAATTCTGAACGAGTCCCCGGCAAGTCAAAACTATCCCGCCGCCAGAGTGCATCCAGGACAAGGAACGCTCGAATGGTTTCTGGATGCAAACGCCGCTACAAAGCTTAAAGAATCTTATTGAATCAAGAGACCAACACTTCAATACGATGAATGCCTGAGGTACCGGAGGGGAAGGGGTCGCGCAGGTCGTCTTGTTGCAGGCCGCTGTACTGGTCCGCGGCGCGGACGGCGATGCGGGTGCGTCCGGGTCGGTGAAAGATGCAGGGAAATTTCCAGAACACCCACGAGTAAGATGATAGTGGTTTTTCGAGTTGCGCCAGCGACCAGGTTTTTTCTCCATCAATGGACACCTGCACGTATTGAATCCCCCGGTCACCGGCAAAGGCGATTCCCCGGATAACGGTTTTTCGTGTGAACAAGGTTTCGTTATTCTCAGGCAGGTCGATGCGTGAAATTATTTTCACCTTGGCCTGTTTGGACCAACCTTTTTTGTGCCAGTAACCTTTTGGACGGTGGTCAGCCACTTCGATTTCCACAATCCATTTCATCTGCTTGATTCCATAAAGTCCGGGAATCAGCAGGCGCAGGGGGAAGCCGTGATTTAGCGTCAGGGGTTTGCCGTTCATTTTGTAAGCGAGCATGGCTCCAGGATGCCTGGCTTTCCTGAGCGGGATGCTTTCGTAATAACCATCTTCGGCTCTTAAAATGAGGGTGTTGGAGAAAAAATGCGGATCGGCTGTGTCGAGCAGGTCCTTCAAGGAGATTCCTTGCCATGCCGCGGTGCCGATGGCGCGTCCGCCGACAGGGTTGCCGATGCAGTTCATGGTGATGATGCGTTTGACGGAAGGGCGGGCAAGAATCTGCCGGTAATCCAGCGTCAATGGATGATCGACTTTTCCCTTGATGGTCAATCGCCAGTGGTCGGCACCTTGCCGCAAGGATTTTGGCGGTCCGGAGTAATCTTCTATATAGAATTCCTCAACAGGAGTGATGGGCAAAGGGTGCCTGCGTGTTTTGAACACGCGCGGAACCATATCCGCCAAAACTTTGAGTGGAAGAGCCAGCAGGACCAGAAGGCTTAAAAACAGAAGACGTAAAAACTGCGACCGGTTCATTTCCTATGACTGAAGAGAGCTTTGCATAAGTGGAGAATCTTCAGTAGGAATTACCCTGAACCAATCAAAGACATCATCGCGAGCCGCAAAGCGGCGTGGCTGTGATAATATTCCGAAGCCTTCATGCTCCGAAGGGGTAGATCCAGAGTCTCTGGATTGCTTCGTCGCTAACGCTCCTCGCAACGACGGGTTATGCAAAGGTCTCATAGCAGGAGAGGGTCACCGGGTTGCCGTTATCCGCAACAGGAATCAGAATCGGGCGACTCGGCGGGAGTTTCGGATTCCGGGTCGGTCACGATGAAGTGCGCGGAGTAGGGCGAGGTTTGCATGAGTTCCGCCAGGTTTTCGTCGATGTCAATGGGAACGCCCAGGGGATAGGTACTGCCATTGTGGGTGATGGAGTCGAAAGGACCGGCATAGGTCGCGGTAAATTTACTGCAACAGGAAGCGGATTTTGGCTCGGGAGATTTGCAGGCTGACAGGGTATAGGAATAAAACTTGATGCCTTCCACAATTTTCCAGAGGTAGTCTTTTTTGATCTGGAACCCGTGAAAGCCATGAGGCCGGGCGGCTGAGAGGAACTGACTCAAGGTCAAGGCGCCGGAAATACACTCGCCCCACATTTCCCGTTGATTCCGCATTTCATCGGGGACTTCCCTTTCGGAAATAATATCGGCGATGACAAACCTGCCGCCGGGTTTCAGGATACGGTTGATTTCCTCAAACACTTCCTTTTTATTCGTGGACAGGTTGATCACGCAGTTGGAGGTCACGAGGTCCACCGACTGGTCTTTCAGGGGAATGGCTTCCAGATACCCTTTTTTAAATTCCACATTGCTGTAGCCCAGGTTTTCGGCTACGCGCAGGGCGCTTTTTTGCGCGACTTGCAGCATCTCATCGGTCATGTCGATGCCGATGACCTTGCCGGATGGGCCAACGAGTTTTGCCGCGATGAAGCAGTCGATACCGCCGCCCGAACCCAGGTCCACAACCGTTTCGCCCTGCCGAATATTGGAGCGGTTCACGGGACTGCCGCAACCGTAGGAAATTTCCCGGACTTCCTGGGGGATATGCGAAAGATCTTCAGTGTCGTATTGCGTGGGACAGCACAGACTTTCCTGGCTGGCGAGAGCCGCCCTGGAATAATAACTGCGGACATCTTCTCTTGAAACATCCTCATTACCCTCTGCATCGCAACACGATCTACTTTCGTTCATTTACCAGGCCTTTCACAATTTGGTGGCACATCTCTATTTGTTTGCCTCGATCATTTTCTTGATTTTTTCTTTTGATTCCGCAGGCAGTGTTGCATTTATGTTCACTGGAAAATCTTCCCGGCCCAGGTTTTGCGACAGGTTTCTAATGATGCCCAATTGTTCCTTATAATACAGGCAAACCTCGCACATGGCCAAATGGATTTTTATCTTCAACCCCTTGATAAAGGAAACCCGGTGATCCATCATTTCCGAAATGAGGGGGGAGGTGTCCTCGCAGGTCAAGTTTAACCAGCTTAACAAAGAATTCATCATTTTTTCCATTATGTCACTATTCCTGCTTTTTCCCGTCAAACCAATGAATTTCCAAACAATTCTTGAGTTGATTTCTCGTCCGATGGAGAATGACCCACAAATTAGTCGGTTTGATATTGAATTCATTACAGATTTGTTCCGAGCTCACCCCATCTATCTCCTTGAGAACAAATATCTGGCGAAACTTGTCGGACAGATCGTCGAGGCAGAGCACCAGCTTTTCTGTAAGTTCTTGGTTTTCCGCCGATTTTTCAGGATCCAGCCGCCAATCTTTCGGCATTTTTTTCCAATGCCCCATTGAATCATATTCGCAGGGGTCCTGATCGTCATCGGGAGACAGGTCAAACGTCCTGTTTTTCTTGATTTCGCGGAAGTGATCCAGGATTTTATGTTTGAGAATGCCAAAAAGCCAGCTTTTTTCCGAGGATCGCCCCGCATAGGTATGGGTGGCTTGCAGGGCCGCCAAAAAGGTAACCTGCACAATTTCCTCCGCCGCTCCCTGATCCCTGACGCGGACCAGGGTGTAGCGATACATGAGATCCCCATAGCGATCCACCCATTGGTTGGCGTCGATTTCCTGTTTATTCATTCTTTATGTGATGACCTATATTGCCTTGATCGCTATCTTGATATCATCGTCTGAACCACCGCGTTCTTTTTCCTTTAGCCGGTTAATCCGTTGGATGAGTTATCCTGTCAGTTTTTCCTTGATCCTGATTTCATAAAATTGTTTCAGAAAGGATTTGACGATTCGAAGGGGATTAAAGGAAATGTCTATGGGAAGTTGCGCCAGTTGGAAATCGGATACTTTCAGGGATTCCAGATCAGTTTCTCCCATGAGTTCGATGGCGTTTAATTCGTAAGTTCCAAATCCTTTTTGCCGGGCGGCTTCTAATGCATACACCTTTTCCGGCGGGACACGCACGATTTCCGTGAGGACACGGTCGAGTGCGGTCAAGTCCTGTCCCGAAGCCAGGATTCCCAGAGGATATTCATCTCACTGTAGTTGATATTTGCGCCAAATGGCGGGTCTGTGAAAATGAAGTCTATGGAATTATTAGTTAAATCTGATTATCAAAACCTCGATCCTCCATATGTACCCCTGACTTAATTCTAGAAATTTCACTGTCCACCGGAAAATACATCTCAAACTCTGAACCGTGTCCCTTTCTAGAAAAAATAGAGATCCCACCTCGATGATCCTCGACCTTTTGTTTAACGATATAAAGACCCAGTCCAGTACCTTTACCCACACCTTTTGTTGTATAGAAGGGCTCAAAAATACGGTTTAGCAATTCTTTTGGAATTCCACTGCCACTGTCTTTCACACTCAAACGAACATAGCGTCCTGCCTTCAACTCCTTGCCAATACAAGAAAT
>JADFGI010000316.1 GCA_022567815.1 Nitrospinota bacterium | reverse complement strand
GAACTGCGGTTGTCCCAGGCGGGGGTTCGCCTTGCCGGGTTGTTGAATCGATTGTTGTCTCCAACCCGGTCTGCCGCCACAGGAAAGAGGAACCAACCTTGAACGATCAACAGGACACCTTTTATTTTAAACAATTGCTTTGCGGGCAGGATATTGCCCAATCGAACATTTCAGCAGGACAGATGGCCAATTTTCTCTATTTGCTGGGCGACCGTGAAACCCGCGAATGCGTGGTGGTGGACCCCGCCTGGGATATAGACGGTATTCTGAAGATAGTAGAAGAGGATGGTATGAAACTGGTTGGGGCGTTGGTGACGCATTATCATCCCGATCATGTGGGCGGCAATATTTTTGGGATTGATATCACGGGTCTGGCGGAATTGCAGGAAAAAGTTTCGGTCCCCGTTTACGTGAATAAGCACGAAGCCGAGGGGTTGCGCAAGGTGACCGGGATATCTTTATCCGACATGAAAAAGATGGATGGGGAAGACAAGGTCCGCGTCGGGTCGGTGGAGATCGCCTGTTTGCACACGCCGGGTCACACCCCCGGGTCTCAGTGTTTTCGGGTCAAGGACACCCTGATAGCGGGGGACACGCTTTTTTTGCAGGGATGCGGTCGAGTGGACCTGCCCGGAGGCAACAGCGAGGAATTGTTTCGGACGCTCACTCAACGGCTGGCAAAAATTCAGGATGAGATCATTCTCTATCCCGGACACAATTATGGCGGCAAAGCCCACGCTCCCATGGGGGAAGTGCGGGAAAACAACGCTCATCTCAAGATCAATCGTCTGGAGGATTGGTTGCAGGTCATGGGAGGTTAGCCATCCCAACACAATCCTAACCTTAACCTATTGTTATTCAAACCCCACAATCTTGCATATCGTGGGAAAATTATCATGTCCTTCGGTTAGATTATTTTTCCGAACTTTTTTTATCAGGAGGAATTATGCGATCTATCATGTCCATGTTTTCCAAATCACCTTTCCGGCCTTTGGTGAGCCATATTGAAAAGGTCAGGGCTTGCGTAGGTCAGATGAAGCCCCTTTTCGGGGCCCTGGAGGGGCACGATTATCAGGCTGTGATGGAAATCTCCGAGGTCATCATAAAGTTTGAGCATGAAGCAGATATGATCAAGGACCAAATCCGTCAATCCCTGGGGCAAAGCGTTTTTTTTGCGGTGGACAAACGTGATTTTATGCAATTGCTTTCTGCCCAGGATGATATTGCCGATTCCGTCGAAGACCTCTCCGTTCTTCTTCGTATCAAAAACCTGGAAACCCCGGATGTGATCAGAGAGCCTTTGGAAGATTTGGTGGATCATATCATTAAAACGGCGAATCAGGCGTGTGACCTTATTTGTGAGCTGGATACTCTTTTGGAAGCCTCTTTTGGCGGGGCCGAGGCGGAGAAAGTTGAGAAAGCCGCCTCCGATCTGGGAACGGCTGAATGGCATGCGGACCGCAAACAGTTTTTGATAGCGCAAAAGTTGTTTTCTCTCGATGATCAGATAAAACCTGCTGATTTGATGCTATGGAATGAAGTTATCAAAAATCTCGGCTCAGTTGCGGACGAATCGGAAAAAGTCGGCAAAATCCTTCGGCTATTCATTTCAAATTAAAATTGCCTTAATTCTGGTACTAAATTGTTAATTCCATATCGGAGCCCAAATTGGATTTGAATTTCATACTCTTATCAATTGCCATAATTGCTTGTATGTACATGGCTGGTAATATTGGCGCCAATGACGTTGCCAACGCCATGGGAACCAGTGTGGGCTCGAAAGCTCTTACTTTTAAGCAGGCGGTATTGATCGCGGGGGTGGCTGAATTCGCGGGAGCGTTTTTGGTCGGGGGTCATGTTTCCGATACCATTCGAAAAGGCATGCTGGACCCTGGAATTTTTCAGGACACGCCCCTGCACCTGGTCTTTGGTATGATTGCCGCGCTTCTGGCCGCCGGGGTCTGGCTGAACATCGCCACCTATCTGGGATGGCCCGTATCGACCACCCACTCTATTGTGGGCGCTGTGGTGGGGTTTGGCATCATTGCTGGTGGATGGGAAGCCTTGAACTGGGGCCAGCTGGGTAAAATTGTTCTCAGCTGGGTCGTTTCGCCGGTGATGGGGGCTTTGGTTGCTTATTTTTTATTCCGCATACTCACGCGATTGATTTTTAATACCCGCAATCCCCTAATGCACACGAAAGAAATTCTTCCCTATTTGGTGTTTCTGGTTTTCGTTCTTTTATCCCAATCGATGGTCTACAAAGGGTTAAAAAATCTGCATCTGGACCTGCAATTTAGTCAGGCGGCTATGATTTCCCTTGCGGTCGGATTCATTGCATTTTGGGTGGCTAAAATTTTGGTTCCGGAAAATACAGACCATCGTGGAGAAGATTTGCAGACACAATTTTTGGGTACCGAGGCCATTTTCAGATACCTGCAGATTATCACCGCATTTTACGTGGCTTTTGCGCACGGCTCCAATGATGTGGCCAATGCGGTGGGTCCACTGGCGGCGGTGGTTGCCATCTTGGACAATGGCACGGTGTACATGAAAGTGGAAATGCCTTTATGGATCCTTGGTCTGGGGGGCGGTTGCATCGTTCTCGGGCTGTTGATATGGGGCGCCAAGGTGATGAAAACCGTGGGCGAGAAGATCACCGAAATGACTCCCTCCCGCGGGTTTTGCGCAGAATTCGCTGCCGCAACTGTTGTTCTGGTTTGTTCTAAACTGGGGTTGCCCATTTCCACAACTCATACATTGGTTGGTTCTATTATTGGCGTTGGGTTGGCGCGGGGACTCCCTGCATTGGATGTAGGCATCATAAAAACAATTTTCATTTCCTGGGTCGCGACTCTCCCGTTCACTGCCGTTCTGGCTATGATTTTCTACAAGGTGTTACTGGTTTCTTTTAGCTAAAAGGAGACACCAATCCGCTAATTTTGTCTTACCAAAAATTCAGTCTAAAAATTTAAGTTTCTTGAATTGAATAAACAGGTGGGTTGAAGCTGTCACCAGCCGCAGGGCTTGGTTAGGTTGAAGGTAGATTTCAACCTTACGCTTTCTCAGGCAAAAGCAGGGAATAATGGAACTACTTGCCGTTCTTGTTCCTGGCTCAGTTGTAGTTTTGCTTGCTCAAATATTCCGGGAGTGTCCACTCAATAGAGTCGGTATCTATGTTGTAATGGCCGAGCGCACCGCAAAAAGGGCAGTGTTCAATGCCATGATCGTAATCAATGGTGATAGCGCCACTATGCTCGCAAAACTTGCGCTTTAATTCCGTCGGCTTGTCATCATTAAACCAGCCTTTTGATATATTCAAGTTTTTCATATTACTTTTCCCCTCAAGGCAATTCCACTGTTTTATGTTGCGAGAAAATATTTTTACGAGAGTTTTCCTACCACAGTTATATAATATTCTAAATCAAAGAAATCAAGCTGGCTAGGAAAATAATGTGCCAATCACGTTCGGAATGTTACTTTCGGGTCAAGGAACTTCGGTAAACGTTTCTTCTATAATGCCTTCATCCTCTGGTGAGGGTTCACTTTCCGGGAAGAAACTGGCTTTTTTTTTCGAAACAGGTTGAGGGACTGGGACAGGAATTTCAATTTTGGTAATTGGAACTTTTCTGTTTTGGGGAAAATTCCGGTCAACCCGGACGGTGTAAATCAAAACCATCAGCATGATGATAAAAATAATGGCTTTTTCTAAATGTCGCACGGTTCTTTCCGGAAGCTCATGAGTTTTGCCTTCAACCTACCGCATTTAATAAAAAAAAACAACCGACCCACGCGCCAGCGTGACGCTGGACC
>JADFGI010000315.1 GCA_022567815.1 Nitrospinota bacterium | reverse complement strand
TGACGCTCGCTATGCTCACGAGCCCCGGAAAACCCATTAACCATCCTCACCTAACCGTCACTCTGTGAGTGCTCCCATGAGGGACCTTTGCATAACCCGTCGTTGCGAGGAACATCGTGACGAAGCCGTTATAATATTCCCTAGCTTTCGTGCCCCGGAGGGGTAAATCCAGAGACTCTGGGTCGCCACGCCGCTTTGCGGCTCGCGATGACGTATAGGATAGGTTCAGGGTAAACTCCATGAAGATTTTCCACTTATGCAAGGTCTCTCCGCGGAGGAGCCAGCGGCTACGCTGGGGCTTGTTGTGGAGTCGATCATTGTAAAAAGGGGACCTTGTTTTCTGACTGAGGACGAACCATGAAAACCATCACCAATTTATCGACCGGATTTCGCCGGTCTGTTTTTTCTGCCGCAGGGCTTATCGTTTGCCTGACGGTTTTATTTTTCGTTTCCCATGCCGCCATCGCGGACGATTCCGGTAAGCCGGAGCAACCCATGGATAAAATGGATCATGGGGCGATGGGTCACATGGATCATGGCGGGATGAGCCATCAGGAAAAAACGGTCAAACCTGGAGACGAGTACCGAACCGAACCTGAAGACCACGACGGCATGGGTCACATGGATCATGGCGGTGACGACGGGGAACCGGACAGCCTGTTCCGCACCCGCGGAGCCCACGACAGTATGGGCGCGGAAAAACCGGAAGCGGGCGGGGAAGGCGCTCTGCTGGCGCGGGGACGGAATATTTATCTGCACATGTGTGTGTTTTGTCATGGCAAGGATGGTAATGGCGGCGGTCCGGCAGTTGAATTTCTTTACCCCTGGCCGAGAGATTTCCGCAAGGGAATTTTCAAGTTTCGTACCACCCCTACCGGCACTCTGCCGCGCGATGAGGATATCTACCGGACGATTATCAAGGGCGTTCCGGGAACTTCCATGCCCGCCTGGGGCGATGCGGTTTCTCCGGAAGACACCTGGGCGTTGATTAATCTGATAAAGAGTTTTTCTCCCCGGTTTCAAAATGAGCCCCCTGGGATAAAAATTGAAACCGGCGAATCTCCTCCGGTGACTCCCGAATTGATCGCCAGGGGCAAGGAATTATTCACCCAGCAACAGTGCGTGGATTGTCATGGCGAGTCTGGCCTGGGGGACGGAAAGCTGGCCGATTCGCTGGTAGACGCTTGGAAACACGCGGTGTTCGTGCATAATATTACCGATCCAAACTCCTTGAAATCCGGTCATACGGCCAAGGACCTTTTCCGGACCGTAACTTCAGGATTGGATGGAACGCCCATGCGGTCTTATGCGGATTTACCGGAGAAGGACCGTTGGGCTTTGGTCCATTACATCCGCTCCATTTTCAGAAAGGAATTCAAGCAAGCCGAGTTCGAAACGGATTTGTTTTCTTACAGGGTGGGTTTCGAACTGAACACCGATGTCAACAGCCCGATCTGGGAAGGTGTTAAAAGCAAGGATCTGGTTCTGCGTCCCCTGTCGGCGCGTCGCGAGGCGATTGAGACGATCAATGTCGCTTCCGTGAATAATGGAGAGCAGTTGGCGATTCGCCTGCGCTGGGAAGATCCCACCCACGATGCTTTTTCTGAGTTGCACTCTGATATTTTCCGCGATGGAGCGGCGGTTCAGTTTGCGCTGGGCAGCGTCACGCTTCACACGCACGGGCATAACGAACCGTTTTTTGGCATGGGCAACCGCAACAAGCCTGTCAATATATGGCATTGGAAAGCAGGCCTGGAGGAGACCATGGAGGCGGAGGATGAATTGGAATATGCGGGCGGCGGCGTGGATATGGATGCGCTGATATTCGGCGGCCTCATGTCCAATCCGGTGTTCAAGTTGAACGCCACCAAGGACAACGCGGTCGAGGAACTCAATGCCGAGGGTTTTGGAACCATCACTCCGCAACCTGCCGACAATCAAAACGTCGAGGGTTTTGGCGAATGGAAAGACGGTTTCTGGAACGTGGTTTTTCTGCGCGATATGCCTAAAACGGGCAAATGGGACATCGAATTCGAACGGAGCGATTCCGCTCTGGTGGCGTTTGCCGTGTGGGATGGATTGAAGGAAGACCGCAACGGACGCAAGGTCATCACTGTCTGGCAACGGTTTCACGTGATAAAGGAATAATTCGCGACTTGAGGAAAAAGTTTATTTCATGGAGTTACTGCAGGATTTCCGATCAATTTCCCTCTTTGCGAAGGAGATTTTTGAGAAACAGGGAAAAGATTGAAATCCCCCTAGCCCCCTTTAAAAAGGGGGGAACTTGCTCCCCCTTCGTGGAAGGGGGAGCAAGTTCAATTCCTGCCTGCAAAAGGAGGAACTACTGATTCATCAGGAACCCATCGCACGTAAATGCCGGGTCCAGCGTCACGCTGGCCTATTTATTGTATGCGCCGTATTGGGCTCATGGTTTTCCACTGATTCCTGGGCCGCTCCCAACCAAGTCGGCATCGGTGAATTGCAAAGACTGATTGCCGATCATTTGCCGCAACGCGCTATTCATGATTTAAAATCCCTGGATGTTCTGGACCGCGACGTTGACCTGGGAAAAGGAGTGGGAACGGTCAACTTTTCCATTCCGGGTTTCAAGGCTTATGGCTGTGATAAATGTCATCAGGGCGCGCAACTTCTGAACACCGCCGCCGAACGGATGCGAGCGGTTCTTGCCCGCCTGCAGTCTCTGTTCCCTGATATTTCCACGGTTCCTCTCAAGCAATACATCATTCAGCCCTGGGCGGATGAACTGCTTTCGCCAAGACAATTCGCGCACACGACCTTCGACACCATCCGCATTTTTCCCCGAACGATTATTGTGGATTCCAGGGTATATGGCAACGCCACCCACCTTCATGAAACTTTGCATTTAACTCAAGAGTTTGTGGGTTCACCGAACGAGCTGGAGGCTTATGGACTCAATATCCGCTCCGACCCCAGATTTTTATTATTGAATTATCCTTATTTCGGGGATGTGGTCACGGCTTATTTTCTTCCTGCATTTCCCCGGATACTGAAAGATTTTTTTGCCCGGCCAGTGAAGGAAAATTTGGACGTTTCCCGTGAAGTCCAATGGTTTATGAATCCGTTTGACCAAGGGGAACTCCAGTCTCTTTCCCATGTGGTGAATAAAATGGAGCTGTTACTGGCGGAAGTGACCCGGCTTTTACGACAACATCCCATCCGCACTTCTTATTGGAGCGAACAGACGGGCAACGTTGGTTTTCTTTTAGAAATCGCCGCCGTAAAACTTTTGCCCCTGCCTGCTCTGGACGTTTCGCGGGACATGCGTATGAAAGCGTTTACCATCATCCACAAGCAGATGAATAAGACCGACAACCTCCGGCTGGGCTACGTGATCGACCGGAAAAAGGAATCCCTGCTCACGTTAAAATACCAGCTCAAACTGGAAGATCCACTGACGCGGTTGAGTTTGTATTTTCGTTATCTCAAGGGCAGGTTTATCGGGCCGGGTGGAGAGGTTCGGTGGGTGGTGGATGACCCGGAGGATCTCATTGCTTTCATGGAAAAGAAACTGCGGGGAATTTCAAAGATGGCCCAATCGGACAAACTGACGGTGGTGGAAAAAGAAGGGGCGAATCATCTCATCGAGACAATAAAACAAAAGCTGAAAGATTTTTAAAATATAAAATTTTTCCAGCAGGCAAAGGGTAAAATTCACATACCCCCTGTATGTTTTCAGGGCCTCACGTAGCGCTCGCTCCCGCGAGGGGGAGTTTGCTCACGTAGTGCAATGTTTCTTGGCTGAACATATTATCCATTGCGCCGCATTTTTTATCCAAAGGTTC
>JADFGI010000314.1 GCA_022567815.1 Nitrospinota bacterium | reverse complement strand
ATCGTGTACGTGGACCCGCCATTTGCCGATGGCCTTTACGAAGAGTGTTTGCAGGCGCTGGCCCGGTCAGAATTGTTGATGGAATCTTCCCTGGTCGTGGTGGAGCATCACCACAAAAATGCTTTGCAGGAAAAATATGATAAACTGACCCGTCAGAGCGAACGGAAACTGGGAGACTCCTGTCTTTCTTATTATCAATTGGCAAGTGGAGGTTCGGCGACAAAATTCGAACCGAAATCAGAAAACGTTTTACGTCGTGAGCAATTTCCCCCTCGCGGGAGCGAGCGCCCTCTGCGGAGGAGTGGACCCGGCGGTTTGGAAAGGTAAGGATTATTTCCTACTTAAATTAACTTTGCAGGTTTATGTATATAAATGATTAAAAATAAAGAAAAAATTGTCATCGCCATGAGCGGTGGGGTGGATAGCTCCGTGGCCGCCGCGCTGATGAAGGAGCGGGGTTACGACGTGGTGGGGATCTCCCTTCAGTTGTGGAATTACAGCAAGGATACCGATGAACGCTTCGGAACCTGCTGTTCACTGGACGACCTTGCGGACGCGCGTAGAGTGGCGGACAAGATCGGGATTCCTTTCTATGTCCTGAATCTGGAAAAGGAATTTCAAAAGGAGGTCGTCGATTACTTTGTTTCAGAGTATCTGCAGGCCAGAACGCCCATCCCGTGCACCCTTTGCAATCAGAAACTGAAGTTCGACGAGCTGATCCAGAAAGCCGAGGCTTTCGGCTACCGGCGGGTGGCCACCGGCCATTACGCGTCCATAGTAAAGGATGAATCGGGACGCTACACGGTCCGGCGGGGCAGGGACCGTTCCCGCGACCAGAGTTATTTTCTGTTCAACCTGTCGCAGGATCAATTGTCCCGGCTGGAGTTTCCACTGGCGGATGTGGAGAAGAAAGAAGTCCGCCGATTGGCGAAAGAGCTGGGGTTGAAAGTAGCGGACAAAGCCGAATCACGCGAAATCTGCTTCATTCCCGACAACAACTATTCCAAATTCATCGCCACCCAGATCAACGGTGACGCTTTCAAGGAAGGCGACATCGTCAATTCCGCAGGCGAAGTGCTGGGCAAGCACAACGGTTACCCCGCATTTACCGTGGGCCAGAGGAAGGGGTTGAATCTGGGCGGATTGAAAGAACCGCTGTTTGTGACAAAAATCGATCCGGATAATAACCGGATCACCGCCGGACCCAAGTCGGAGCTGTTTCTCCCGGAGTTCATTGCCGGAAATACCAATTGGTATTTGCCGCAATCGGGTCCCTTTACGGCGGATGTGCAGATACGCTATCGTCATCAGGCCGTGCCAGCATTGGTCACGCCGCTGGCCGGCAAACGGGCGCGTGTGGAATTTAAAGAACCGCAAATGTCGATTGCGCCCGGTCAGTCTGCCGTGTTTTATCGGGACGACCGCATCATCGGCGGCGGCTGGATTGAATGAAGGACGCTGTCGAAGTCGCCGTGGAAGCGGCCCTGGCGGCAGGGAAAATCCAGCGCGAACGCAGTCAGAATATCGGCAGGATTTCTTCCAAAGGCAGTCACGATCTCGTGACCGAAGTGGACATCCTTTGCGAACAGGAAGTCATCCGCATCATCAAAAAACGCTTTCCCGGTCACCAGTTTCTCGCCGAAGAATCGGGAGCAAGTCAAGGCGCCTCCTCCCCCAGCAAATGGATCATCGACCCCCTGGATGGCACCATCAACTACGCGCACGGGTTTCCCTGCTACTGCGTTTCCATCGGACTGGAGCATGAGGGGGAAATCATCGTCGGCGTGGTTTACAATCCCAACCTGGACGAATTGTTTGTGGCGGAAAAAGGCAAAGGGGCGACCCTCAATTCCAAATCCATTTCCGTTTCCACCATACCCAAATTAAAAGACAGTCTGCTGGTGACGGGATTCACCCCGGAGGTGATTCATTCTCTGGATGATAATATGGGCGCATTTAGGAATTTCATGAAAGCCAGCCAGGCTTTGCGGCGTCCGGGGTCGGCGGCGATAGATTTGTGCTACACCGCGATGGGCCGGTTCGAGGGATTCTGGGAATTGAAATTGAATTCATGGGACGTTGCCGCCGGATTCTTAATCATGCAGGAAGCGGGAGGCCAAGTGACCAAACTGGATGGCAATCCCCTGAGCGTGTACGACCGCGAAATCCTCGCCAGCAACGGCCTGGTGCATGATGAGATGGTGGATATTTTGGGCAAAGAATGAAAATGTTTGGAAGCGGGGAGGGTTAGTTAAGCTCCCAAAAAAGATTCTGATTTATAAAGACCAGATTAATCTTCGGGGCCCATGAATTGAATAAAGTTTCCCATAATTTTAAGGTCAAATTCGTTTTTCATTTCCTTTCTCATGACGTTGAGGGCATCAAAGGGAGTCAAAGCCTTTTTATAGGATCTATGGGTAGTCAAGGCATCGTAGACGTCCGCTAATTTGCAGATTCTCGCAAAAGGTGCAATTTCCTCTCCTACCAAGCCATTGGGGTAGCCACTTCCATCATAATTTTCATGGTGCTGGCCTGCCATCTGGATTATACGAGTTGGGAAACAACCCATATCTTCCAAAATCTCTTGTCCATACGCTGAATGGCATCTGACTTGCACAATTTCTTCAGCTGTTAAATTGGTTTTTTTATTGAGGATGTTAAGATCAATTTTGGATTTTCCAATATCGGCCAACATACCACCGAGGCCCAAATCTCTGATATCGTTATCTCCCATCTTGGCTTTGACCCCATAGGCGAGACAGTATAGCCCAACGTTCACGCTGTGAGTGTAGGTGAAATAATTTTTTGCGGTAATAGAGAATATATAATGAAAATTGGCATCAGCATCGGACAAACATTCATCCATTACTTCCGCCACTCTTTTCGATTCTTTAAGGATTTTTGGCGAAGCATCAACCTCAAAATAGTTTTTCATAATGTCTTTCGAGACTTCGTACGTTTTCTTTGTTTTTTCACTTATATGATTAACTGTATAAACTGAAATCAAAATTACAATTAATGAAATTGTTGACAGAATAAAACAACTAACTGTGTGATTAATTGGAGCTAATTGTTATATTATAATTATTTCATAAAAAATCCTGCACGTTCCGGGTCATATTTCCATTCTGAAGAAAGAATCCTTGTTCTTTTGTAATATTTTGTCAGACGCTTTATTTTAGATTCTGTCAAAAGAAGACCCCTTTTAGCTGTTTGGTCTCCCTTATTGGTTTCCATGTGTTTTTTTATTGCTACAGATCTTCTTATCAAAGATGTTAAATCATCAGGAACTTCGGTTGTAATTCCTGATTTTTTCATTATGTTTAGGAGCTTACTTTTAAATAAAAGTCTTGAATCAGGTATTCCGTAAGTGTCCCTCAATATAATGCCTATTTCTGCTGCGTTTTTACCTTCTTTGGCTAACTTAGCCACTATTAATTCTACTTCCTGTGGTTTGTATCTTAGCCATACAGGTAAGCTTTTCTTAATCGGTTTTTTAGAACCGCTCTTTCCGCGTTTTCTTGAATACAATCTTGCCATTCTCTTGTCCTAAAATTTTTTAAATTGGGCGACAGTGTCTAATAAATCGACATGACCTAAGAACATTGCCCTGCAACAGTATCTTTCCAATCCAAGTTCATCTAATGCTTGCTTTCTTTCTTCACCTTTCTCAAGTTTTTCCTGAAAGTTTTCCCAAAGATGGCCAACGGGTTTTCCGCATGACCAACAGCGTATCGGTATTATCATATTTGTTCACCTTGTTTAATTTTATCTGTATGATTTTTGTCTCTTCGCCCGAGCCTGTCCATGCCTATTTGGTTTCGAAGGTTC
>JADFGI010000313.1 GCA_022567815.1 Nitrospinota bacterium | reverse complement strand
GATCCGGCGTAAACCTTACAGTATCTTCACCGCCTTCTCCGGTATTGCTTTTGCCCCCAAGACGGTTCATGGCAATAGCCAGGGTCTCGTGCGCCTCACGCGAAATGGACCCGATAGACATGGCTCCTGTGCAAAACCGTTTGGTGATATTTTCTATCGGTTCCACCTTATCTAAAGGAACCGATTTTCTTTTCTTGAACTTGAAAAGTCCGCGCAAAGTACATTGCCGGGTATTGACCTCGTCCATTTGCCGGGAATATTTTTTGAACAGCTGGTAGTCGTTGGATTGCGTAGCATGCTGAAGCTGGGCAATTGATTCGGGGTTGAGCATGTGCTTCTCTTCTCCCCGACGCCAGGCATAATCTCCGCCCAAATCCAACGCCGAACGAATTTCCTGTAATTTCTGCCAGGCTTTCTTATGCCGCATGAGGCTTTCCCTGGCAATGACCTTGAGTCCCGCGCCGCTCACTCTGGAGGGAGTTCCGGTAAAATATTTGTCCACCACTTCATCGGCCAGCCCGACCACTTCAAAAATCTGCGCTCCCCGGTAACTCTGAATGGTGGAGATGCCCATCTTAGCGATAATTTTAAATAAACCCTTGCGGGTGGATTTGATGAAGTTGTTTACGGCGGACTGCACCTCGATTTTATCGATATACAATCCTTTTCGACCCATATCAGCGGCGGTTTCGAAAGCCAGGTAAGGACAAACCGCACCGGCGCCATAACCTATCAACAAAGCCAGATGCATCATTTCCCGCGCTTCTCCGGTTTCGACGACCAGTCCCACGCGGGTGCGGGTCAACTTGCGGAGCAAATGATGATGGACCGCGGCGGTCGCAAGTAAACTTGGGATGGGAACATTTTCCGCATCCATGCCACGGTCTGAAAGAATGAGGATGGTCGCGCCGTCTTCAATCGCTGCGGAAGCTTTTTTACAAAGCTCATCAAGGGCTTTTTCCAATCCCTCCTCTGCCATGCCAACCGGGAACAGGATCGGCAAAAACGCGCTCTTCATCTCCGGCGCATCCAGCCTCTTTATCTTTTCCAGTTCCTGAACAGTCAGCACAGGATTCCGGATTTTGAGTTTCTCGCAATGGTCCGGTGATTCCGACAGCAGGTTCAATTCTTTCCCAAGGGTCACTTCCGTCGACATCACGAGTTCTTCGCGGATGGAATCGATAGCCGGATTGGTCACCTGGGCAAACAGTTGCTTGAAATAATGAAAACACAACTGAGGCTTTTCCGAAAGCACCGCAAGCGGAGTGTCGTTTCCCATGGAACCGGTCGCCTCCTCGCCCATGCCCACCATCGGGGAAAGAACGATTTTTATGTCTTCGGCGGTGTAACCGAAAGCGATCTGGCGGGTCAGCAAGGATTGGTAATCCGGCTCGAAGGTTTTCCCTGTATCCGGAAGAGATTCCAGATTCACCTGTTTATCCCTGACCCATTGGGTGTAGGGTTTCTGAGTGGAAATGCTGGCCTTGAGTTCTTCATCAGAAATGATCCGGCCTTCGCCAATATCGACCAGAAACATTTTTCCCGGTTGTAATCTTCCCTTGTGGACAATGTCCGTTTCAGGAATGGGCAGGACCCCCACTTCCGAGGCCATGACAACCAAATCATCCTTGGTGACAACATAACGGGAAGGCCTCAGGCCATTGCGGTCCAGAACCGCGCCGATCACCTGGCCGTCGGTGAAGGCGATGGAGGCCGGTCCGTCCCACGGTTCCATCATGGAGGCGTGAAACTCGTAAAACCCGCGCTTGTCGTCGTTCATTGTTTCATGTCCGCTCCAGGGTTCGGGGATCAGCATCATCACCGAATGAGGAAGCGAGCGCCCGGTCTGCACCAGCATTTCCAGCGCCTGATCGAAGTCGGCGGAATCGCTCCCACCGGGAGCAAGCACCGGAAGAATTCTTTCAATATCGTCATAGAGGGGCGATTTAAATATGGCTTGCCGGGCTCGCATCCAGTTCTGGTTTCCCCGGATAGTATTTATTTCTCCATTATGAGCGGTGAATCGGAAAGGCTGGGCGCGGCCCCAGGAAGGAAAGGTGTTGGTGCTGTAACGGGAATGGGCCAGAGCCAGGGCCGATTCCATTTCCGGGTCCTTGATATCAAGGAAATAGGTCTCCACCTGGGGAGCCATGAGCTGGCCCTTATAAATAAAGGTCCGGCAAGACAGACTGCAAATGTAAAAACTTTCGTTGTCTTCATTGTATCCCGCCGCCCGCACTCCCTTGGCCACCTGCTTGCGGACTACATACAGCTTGCGCTCAAACTCCGTGCAGTCCTTGATATCGTCGCTCGCGCCGATAAACACCTGGCGGATATCCGGCTCGGCGCTGCGGGACACATGACCTATGGTGGAACTATCGACCGGAACTTTCCGCCAGCCCAACAAGGTCAGTCCCTCGCGGGCGACCGCATCCTCAAGGATTTTTTTACATCTTTCGGCTTTGTAGTGTTTTGGCAGGAAGACCAGACCGGACGCATAGCGCCCCGGTTCAGGCAATTGAATGCCAATCTTGTCGCACTGGGTCTTGAAAAACCTGTGTGGTATCTGGATCAATAACCCAGCACCATCCCCCGTTAACGGGTCGGCCCCGCAAGCGCCCCGGTGTTCCAGGCGTTTCAGAATATTGAGGCCCTGAAGAATGATCTCATGGGATTTCCGGCCCTTCATATGGACAACAAATCCAACGCCGCAACTGTCTTTCTCATAAGCCGGGTCATACAACCCCTGCTTTTTGGGTCTTTTAAAATCAGCCATATTCAAACATGAAAATTATTTTAAAATTTAGCTCCCGCCAAAAACGGCCAGCTCCTCCGCAGAGGGCGCTCGCTCCCGCGAGGGGGAAATTGCTCACGCCGTGAAACATATTTTAGGGCCTCGCGTAGCGTCAGGCCCACTTTTCACCCCCGCGTAGCGGGTGAAACCCACTAGTGGGAATCAATGCAAATAGGATGCCTGTAATTAAAAAGAGATTTTACAGGAAAAAAGCAAATTCTACTAAAAAGTGAGAGCTTTTCCACGCATATTATTGAAAAAAATTTTCAATGCAAGACTTATTGACGTTGGACAAAACTCTCTGTCCTGACAAATTATTGGCGGTTGAGCCGGGACTAAACCCCAATTTTCCCGGGATTCGCAAAAATGATGTCAGGATCAGCCTCCATTTTCAAGCCCTTTTCTGTGATTTATGTCCCAGGGAAAATATCTTCCCCCATCCAATTGCGCCATCTAATTGAAATTCTCCTCCGCCAGTGGCTAAATAACTGTAATGTTGCAGGAAATTCTGGTAAAAATGGTAACAGCAGTTTAAGGATAGAACGCTATCCAGACGTTCAAACCACGCCGCCCACCCGAAAATCGGTTGTTTTCCTGCACGATACCGTGGGATCGGTTAGCAATGAATGAACGACTCCGCCGCAAGCGGACGGGGTATCCGCCAAGGTTTTTCATTTAAAAGCCGTGGCCAGCGTGACGCTGGACCCGAATGGCAACAACTTTCGCTACCAGCAAATATTATCCAGGCAAACGAATTTTGCCAGTTGCCCCTACGGCTAGTAGCCATGGGGAATAAAGCCCACTGGTAGGATTAAAAATCAATTATTACTGGAGGACTAAATGATTGCCGAAGAGGTCATGGTCAAAAAAGTCATCACTATAAAGGGAGAGGATACTTTGGACACCGCTCAGGGCCTGATGGTTAAAAATTCGATTCGCCACCTTCCGGTTGTCGATGGCGGCAAACTAGTTGGCATCCTCACAGAGAGTGATATTCGCGGCGCGTTTCTTTCCGAGATCCATTTAAAATCGGATACC
>JADFGI010000312.1 GCA_022567815.1 Nitrospinota bacterium | reverse complement strand
GGACGATTTGCCGGGGAATACTGAATTAAATGAAATCATCGAGGCGCAAGGCGGACGCGGCGGCATTGAAAATCTGGCATCAAAGCTGCTGGAACAACCCCCCGAAGGGGTGGCGAAGTTTGCCCGGCGATCCTTCGGCGCGAAGACGCTGGCGATGGTGCAGGAGGCTTGGATATCGGGCATGTTGTCGGGTCCTCAAACACACATTGTAAATGCAGGGTCGAATAGTCTGGTGGCCCTGTTCACAGCCGGGCCGGAAAATATCACCACAACCATGATAGGCGGGTTGCGGCGGTTGATCGGTGGCCGGGAGCGGATGACCATGCGGGAAACACTGGCGCGGATGAATGGGTTGCGGCGGGGGATGCGGCAAGGGGTGAGCTCATTTATTGAAACCTTGGTGACAGGTGAGGGGCCGGACACGTTTTCCAAGATGGAAACATTTCGTCCTGGCCGCCGTGCGGCAATCCCAGGGACGGCGGGCAAGGTGATCCGGGCACCGTTGACCCTGCTGGAAGCATCTGACGCATTTTTCAAGATGGCGAATTATGCAAGCGAACTGGAAGGGCTGGCGACAAGAGAAGCATCGAAAAGCGGCTTGAAGGGCCGTGCGCTGCGCGAAGAAATTTCCAGAATCATGGAAAACCCGACCAAGGAAATGGATAAGGCCGCGTGGCAGACGGCCCGGAAGAATACCTTCACCAATCAGTTAGGCGGTTCATGGCTGGACGTGCTGGGCAGGGGTGGGCAGGCGTTGAACCGGCATTTGCCACTGTTCAGATTTCTTTTCCCGTTCATAAGGACACCGGCCAATATCGTCAAGTTCTCCATGGAGCGTACGCCTCTGGCGCTGTCCTTCGGGGACGTGCGGGAAGCCTTGATGGGGAAGCATGGAGCCATTGCGCGAGATCAGGCAATGGCGCGGATATTGTTGGGGTCGACGATTGGGTATTTCGTGGCTGAGGGTGCATTCAATGGGCAGATAACCGGTGGGGCACCACGGGACACGGAAGAAAGGGCCTTGTGGGAAGCCAGCGGACGGCAGGAATATTCCATCCTGGTCAATGGGAAATGGGTCTCCTTCGCGCGGATGGAGCCATGGGGGTCGATTTTTGGCATGGCGGCGGACATGGGGCAAATGCGGCGCTACATGACGGAAGATGAATCGAAAAAAGTAACCGCCCTGCTGGTGACCTCCATTGCCCGGAACACAACGTCAAAAACATTCATGCGGGGTGCATCGGAACTGCTGAAAGCGTGGAATGACCCGGAGCGGTCTGGTTCCAACCTGATAGAAAACTTCGTCGCATCCTTCGTACCGGGCGCGGTTAGCCAAGCCGAAAGGACGTTTGACCCGGCCCTGCGGGAAGCGCGGGGTATGATGGACAGGATAAAAAGCCGGATTCCAGTTCTGTCTGGAACCCTGGAAGAAAAGCTGAACCTGTGGGGCGAGGTGCGGCGATATGAGGGCACCGGCAATAAATTCATCGACTCCATCAACCCGATCTATCTACGGGAATTTAAACAGGACCCCGTGGCGGAAGAAATGATGCGGCTGAGGGTGTTCCCAGGAATGCCGGAGCGGAGAATCGGCGGGGTGGCGCTGGAACCCAAACAGTATTGGGAATACGTAAAAACGGCAGGACAGGCGGCAAAGGCCGACCTGGACGGGCGGATCATGGGCAGCGGGTGGGACGGCCTATCGGACAATCAGAAAAAACGGCAAATCCGAAAAATCATCCTGCGGCACCGGTCCCTGGCCCGGCTGGAAATGATGGGGAAATACCCCGAACTATTGGAAAAGAAAATTGAGCGCCGGTTAAGGCGCTTTGAATAGAGGCCATCATGGAAGAAAGCCAGCACGTTGATGTGACCCTGAACACCGTGCTTGTACGGGCTGAGGATGAGTCCGGCGAGTCCTTCTACTTCAATGCGGCCTTGGTGATGACCATAGAGGCGTGGCCCTTCGACGATGACCAACCCCTGACCCTGCTGCGGATGTCCTCCCCCGATGACACGGCATTCATCCTGCGGGGCACACCGGATGATATCAACGGGAAAATCCGGGAGGCTCATGCGGCCAGCCGGCAGCTTGTGATGGACGGGGAAGCGGTCCGGGTTGCTGAGCGGGTTTTGGAGAATTAGGAAAAAAACATGGGAATGGAGGGTCAATCCAGGGAGCATCATATTGTTGCACTGAGCGGAGGGAAGGACTCCACCGCAATGTCTTTAAGGCTCCAAGAGGTTGAACCGAGGGATTACCTCTATGTATGCACCCCCACTGGCGATGAATTACCCGACATGGTGGAGCACTGGAAACGGCTGGAGCGGGTTTTGGGTGCGAATATAATCCAATTGAGGGCAAAGCATGATCTTAACGGGTGGATTGAATTCTGGAACGCCCTGCCTAACGGTCGAATGAGGTGGTGTACCAGGGTTTTGAAAATCGAGCCGTTTCAAGCATTTGTTAAAAGAAAATCATTGGATGGAACTGTGACGGTTTATGTTGGTTTGAGGGGTGATGAACCAAAACGCCGGGGCAGTGTTTACAGCGTCGATGTTAAACAACGATTCCCAATGCGCGAATGGGGGTGGAATGTTGGTGATGTTTGGAAATATCTATCCAAGAAAAATATTCGGATACCAAAAAGGACAGATTGTGCCAGGTGTTTTTTTCAAAGGTTGGGGGAATGGTGGGAGACTTGGAACAATCATCCGGCGATTTACGCCTCGGCGGAAAAACAGGAGGCGGATACAGGGTTCACGTTTAGGAGAAAGGACAGGGACTCCCAGCCAACGGGTCTAAAGGAGTTGAGGGAGAAATTCGAGTCTGGTTATATTCCGAAAATTTTACCTCACCCGCAGGATGATCCCGGTCTGCAACAACAAGAATTATTTGATGAGGAAACACGATGCAGGGTTTGCGAACTTTAACCGCGGTGATTTGAATGGCTAAAAAAACTTTTAATCCTTGCAATCCAAAGCCAAGGAATGCGGTAAAACCCAAACCAAAAGTTAAATCTCATGGCAAGAAAAAGCAGCGGTAAGCCGGGCACAACTGTTACCCGCAAAATTAAGCAGGGACCGAACAAGGGCGACACTGTGACTTTTGGGTTTGGCCCATCCCGTAAGCCCTACCCTAAAAGGGTAGTCAAGGACGTCGGGAAACCTTCCACCCTCCGTGACAACCCTGGCGTAAAATTTGGTAAAAAGAAAAAGAAATGACCACAAGCTAGCTTTATGCGTTTGTGGTCTTAAATATTACAAGCCAGGGAAGGCTTATGCGAATTGCTGCGATAGCTTTGGTGGCGGTTTTATGGTCTGGGGTGGCCTGGGGTATTAGTTTGGAGTATGGCGTCCCTGTGCGGGTGTTGGGCGGTGTGAGTGTTAGTGTTTTGCGTGTATTGCCTGGTGATTGTTTCCGGCGGTTTTACCGCGAATCGTTGTGTCTGGAGTACGGGTTATTGATTGCGAAGATGGAGGTTGATGGGGGTGAGGATTTGTATTTTGGTGGTGGTGATGTCTTTGCACGTTTCAGGAGTGGCCCTTTCTGGAGCAGGATAGGGATGGGCTTTGGTTTTTTTGACAGGAAGACAGCGGAGGTAAGGTCGCAGTGGGATTTCAATTTGAATGTCCAGTATGGGATTTGGTTTTGGGATGTTGGTATTTTCATTGGCTGGGACCACTGGAGTAATGGTATGGCGCTTGCTGACAAGTTGGGGCTTGATTTCTGGCCTGAGCATAACGATGGGGGGAATACGCTGCTTTTTGGAGTGGTGGTGAAATGGTGAAAGAACACCGCTGCGAGAAAATGCCTGATGAATTATGGTCAATGC
>JADFGI010000311.1 GCA_022567815.1 Nitrospinota bacterium | reverse complement strand
GGCGGAGCCAATGGGAAAAAAAATGTACTGGGAATGATGCCGCATCCCGAACGTTGTGCCGACCCGCTTTGGCCCGACCGGGACGGTCAACTTATTTTTAAATCACTCATCCAATCCATCTGACCGAAACCGTGCCGCAACCCAAAAAATCCCAGGCTCTTCCTGAAGTCACTCCCGATATTGTCAAGGAACACGGGCTGACCCTGCAGGAATACAAGCGCATTCTCGCTTTACTGGGCCGGGCTCCCAACTTCACCGAACTGGGCATATTTTCGGTCATGTGGAGCGAACATTGCAGTTACAAAAGTTCGCGTCCGTATTTGAAACAACTGCCCACCGAGGGGCCCCGCGTTTTGCAGGGCCCCGGAGAAAACGCGGGAGTGGTCGATATCGGAGATGGGCTGGCCGTGGTTTTCAAAATTGAAAGTCACAACCATCCCTCTTTCATCGAACCGCATCAGGGAGCGGCCACGGGTGTCGGCGGAATCATGCGTGATATTTTCACCATGGGCGCCCGCCCCATTGCGCTTTTGGATTCTCTCCGGTTCGGCGACCTCGATGACCCCCGAACACGGTTCCTGCTGAATGGCGTGGTCGATGGCATTTCCAATTACGGCAACTGCACCGGCGTTCCCACCGTTGGTGGAGAAATTTATTTTGACTCCTGCTATAACGGCAATATCCTGGTCAACGCGTTTTGTCTTGGACTCGTCCAAACGGACAAAATTTTTCTAGCCAAAACCGGCGGCGTGGGCAATCCAGTGATCTACGTCGGAGCCAAAACCGGCAGGGACGGAATCCACGGAGCCAGTCTTCTCGCCTCCTCGGAATTCGACGAAACCACCGAGGCCAAGCGGCCCACCGTGCAGGTGGGCGACCCCTTCACTGAAAAGCTGCTCATCGAGGCCTGCCTGGAATTGATGAAAAAAGACTGGGTCATCGGCGTTCAGGACATGGGAGCGGCAGGATTGACCTCCTCTTCCTTTGAAATGGCAGGCAACTCCGGAACCGGCATCGAGTTCGATCTCTCCCAGGTTCCCCTTCGGGAAGAGGGGATGACGGCTTATGAAATCCTCCTGTCCGAATCTCAGGAACGCATGTTGTTTGTCGTCAAAAAGGGCCATGAAGAAGAAACACTGGAAATTTTGAACAAATGGGGTCTCGATGGAGCAGTCATCGGACAGGTGATAGAGTCCCCGGAAGTGCGTATAAATTATCAGGGGAAGCAAGTCGTCAACCTGCCAATTTCTCCGGTGCTGGATGGCGCCCTGGACCTCAAGCGTCCCAAAAGCAAGCCGAAATACCTTGAGCGGGTCCAGCATTTGGACCTGACCGAACTTGCGGACCCGCCACGCGGGGATGAGGCGCTCAAACAATTGCTGGCGTCTCCCAACATTGCCAGCAAGGAATGGGTGTACGAACAATATGACCATATGGTGCGTCTAAACACGCTGGTTTTGCCGGGGTCCGATGCCGCCGTCATACGCATCCCAAATACCCGTAAAGCGGTGGCGCTCTCGGTGGACTGCAACAGCCGCTATTGTTATCTCGATCCCTTTGAGGGAGCGCAAATCGCCGTCGCGGAATGTTCGCGAAACATCGCGTGTTCCGGGGCCACTCCCATCGGGCTGACGAATTGTCTGAATTTTGGCAATCCGGAAAAACCGGAAATCATGTGGCAGTTTGAGCAGTCGGTGCTGGGAATCGCCGAAGCCTGCAAGTTTTTTAACATTCCTGTGGTCAGTGGCAATGTCAGTCTTTATAATGAAACCAAAGGTAAGGCAATATTTCCGACCCCCACCGTTGCAGTGGTGGGGCTATTGGAAAACCTGGAAAATCATTGCACCCAATGGTTTAAAAATTCAGGGGATTTGATAGGGCTCCTGGGTCTGACCCTGGAGGAAATTTCGGGCAGTGAATACCTGAAGCTGGTCTTTGGTTTGTGTCGTGGAAAGCCCCCTCAATTGGACAAAAAGCAGGAACTATCGGTTCAGGAACTGTGCCTGGAATTGATTCAGGGAAAGTTGATTCATTCGGCTCATGATTGTTCTGATGGAGGGTTGGGCGTTGCGGCTGTGGAATCCTGCATCACCGGACCCGAAAACTCTCTCGGCGCAACTTTGAACCTGGAATCGACTCTCAGAAAAGACGCTCTTTTGTTTGGCGAATCCCAATCCCGAATTCTGGTTTCCTTTGCGGAGGGAAAAAGGGACTCCATTGCGGAGATGGCGAAGGGAAAAGAAGTTCCGTTTGCGGTTATTGGTGAGGTGGGAGGTTCCCGCTTCATCGTAAATATTAATGGCGATGAATTTATCCGTCAGGATATTCAGTCCTTGAAAAATATCTGGAAAAACGTGATAGGGGATTATGCTAGACAAATTTCATGATGAATGCGGAGTGGTGGGGGTTTTTGGTAATTCAGAGGCCGCCAACCTGGTTTACCTCGGACTTTATTCGCTTCAGCACCGGGGGCAGGAAAGCGCGGGAATCGTTTCCAGTCGCCGGGGAAAGTTGCACCTGGAAGTGGGGATGGGAAAAGTAGCGGATATTTTTCATGACGACCGCCTGCAAAGACTTGAAGGTCATATGGCTTTGGGGCACAATCGCTATTCCACCGCCGGTGACAGCGCCTTGCACAATGCCCAACCATGCCTGATCAACTATTCGGAGGGATCGCTGGCTCTGGCCCATAATGGCAACCTGGTGAACGCCGTTTCCATCCGTAAGGAACTCGTCTCTACGGGATCCATTTTCCAGTCCACCAACGACAGTGAAGTCATTGTACATTTAATGGCCCAGGCGAAGGATGATAGTTTTGTCGACCGTGCCGCCACGGCTCTGAAACAAGTGAAGGGAGCGTTCTCCCTCCTGCTGATGACGGAGGATGAAATCATCGCCGCCCGCGACCCGCAAGGCTTCCGCCCTCTGTGTCTGGGTAAACTGGATTCATCTTACATCGTCGCTTCCGAATCCTGTGTCTTTGATTTGATCGAAGGGGAATTCATCCGTGAGATAGAACCGGGGGAGCTACTGCTCATCAATAAAGACGGATTGACCTCTTACTTCCCGTTTCAAAAAACGCAGACCAAACAATGCGTGTTCGAACACATCTATTTTTCCCGACCAGACAGTTTTCTGTTCAACCAATCCGTTTATGAAAGCCGAAAGGCAACGGGTCGAGCCTTGGCCCAGGAACATCCGGCGGATGTCGATCTGATTGTTCCTGTTCCCGACTCGGGGGTGATTTCGGCTCTGGGATTTGCCGAGGAATCGGGAATTCCCTATGAAATGGGCCTTATCCGCAACCATTATGTGGGGCGGACATTCATCGAACCGCAATCGCAGATACGCGATTTTGGGGTCAAGGTGAAACTGAACGCCGTCAAGCCGGTGATCAAAGGAAAGAGAGTCGCGATCATAGACGATTCGATAGTGCGCGGCACCACCAGCCGTAAAATCGTAAAAATGATCCGTGAAGCTGGAGCGAAGGAAATCCACCTCCGTATCAGTTCGCCGCCGATACTGTATTCCTGCTTTTACGGCATCGACACGCCGACCCGAAACGAGTTGATCGCTTCCAACCAGGACCTTGAAGGAATTAGAAAATTTTTAGAAGCCGATTCGGTTCAATATATCAGCATTGAAAAATTGCTGTCCGTTTTCAGCGACCCCAAGGAAAAATTTTGCACCGCCTGCTTTGACGGCAATTATCCGGTAAAAATCGAGGATAAAGAATCCGACATCGAACAACTGAACCTGTTCATGTCCGGGCAATAATAAACCCATTGCCCATTACTCAGGCGGAGGGGCTTTCACGGTTTCCTCTTTCCCCGCTTC
>JADFGI010000310.1 GCA_022567815.1 Nitrospinota bacterium | reverse complement strand
AGTTTGCTCCACGCAAATTTCCCTCGCCCCCGGGAAATAACATTTCCAAGCGTAGGAATCGAACCGCGTTTCGTTTGTCCAGAAACTCGTTTCACCTCCCGCTTGGTAATTCGCCACATTCCGGGCGGGCTTTTTGTTTTGCTTAAGGAAAATGACACGATACGCCTGTTCGCTCCTTAAAAGCGACCGCACTTCACTTTTTGTCGGAAGCCTCCAATCATCATGTCCCAGATATTTTTGTTCATTACAGGCTTTTACATAGGCATTCGCCTCATCCCAATTAAGCCATTTGCCAAGTTCCTTCCGGGAATCTCTAACCGGCCATTGAAGGTCTTCATCGGAATCAATCACCGTTCCGTCACCATTTTCTTTAAAATTTTTAAAGGTTTCCACCAAGGCTCACCTCATTAAAAAACGTTAAAAAAAACTATCTGATTAAAAATTGCCATCTTGATCACACAGATCCCAGCCACCTGCTCTGCTTCGCCCATTATAAGAATAAAATGTGGGGGCTGAAAGCTCCATCCCAAAAATAAACAAATTTAATATATGGGCGCAAGGGATTTTATTTCAATAAAATATCACTAGGACTCCAACTTTTCAACCCAAATCCACTTTACCAACAATCCTGACAGGCAATGCCGATACAGGTAGGTTTTACATGCAGAAAAATCGGTTGTGGCAAAGAATTCGGAAAGAAGATATTACAAAATAAGCAGGGTCGGAGACAACAAGTTCACCCTCTCCTGCTTAATCAAATTGAATAATCAGCGCCAACCACCGCCTTGAGTGATGATATCCCTAACCGACACAATTTTATCCAGTTTGATACGGCTGGAATCAAATTCGCCCCGGACGAGCCGGACACTCGTATTGAGAATGTCATCGACATCCTTATGCCCACCCTGGCCATTATTGAAAGAGTAAACATAGGCGGTAATTTTACCGCGAGTGTTGCTGGTCCAGGTATCAAACCCGCACCCTGCGGTAAAAGTGGAATCAAGGTGGATATCTATATCGTACTTGTCTGCAAGCTTTTTTTCCTGATCGTACAGCGTTTGGGCTTCTTTTTTGTCAGGAAGTCTCCAGTCCGTAAACCCTGCAAACGCATCACTATTCTTTTTATTTTTGTACTTTACCGCTTGGGTATGGGTGACAAATTTTTTGGTATCCACATAAGAGTCACCCTGCATCCACATCAGGTTGGTCAGCGAATCGGATACTGTGCCGTCTCCATTATCTATAAACCTTTGGTCAGTCATATCAACTCCTAGCACCCTTGTTAGGCCACACTTCCTTAATAACCTTTTTAAACCAATCAGGGAACAAATTCAAAAAAAAAGCTGGAAGGCTTACGCCCTCCAGCTTAATTTTTAATCTAGAAACTCCGAAATTACCTTACGCTCTCTCTCGCATGCCCTGAAACACCGAAAATACCCCTTTCAGTTCCTTCAGGCATTCCCATACCAGGCTCAATATAAGTACCAGGCCTTACATGGTCCATGTGATAGTCGCTCTGGTAGGTTTTTGAGGAACCCGCATCAATTTTCCAATTATGGCGGTCAAATCTTTGCCTTTGACAGTTAACTGAGATGTCCGCCGGGCCTTTGTTGGTTATAATGGAATGCATGGCAATAGCGTTGGTTTCGTATCCACCAGGAGCCAAAGTTGCCTTAAACAGTTTTTCCCAGGCAAAAGCGTGAGGGCCAATATCAAAAGTGATATCGGTGTCATCAGTTTCACTCAGGTTGTACACAATCCACGAAGCATTTTCGCAAATGCTTTTTCCACCGGCTTTGACCACAACTTCGTTGGCACTGGCAAAAGCCACAAAAGAAAATAATGCAAACACCGTAATTAAACTAATAGCCGTCCTTCTCATCATACTCCCCCTTTCAAAAGCGGAATTAACTTTAAGGATAAATACCATCAATCCCTACATTCAAAAACCTTAAAACCACCTCCTAGTCACTTATTCGAAAAATTCAAAAAAAGAATTTTAGCTTTTAATGCAAATTCCCTTTCCAACTTTCATTGGCTTTACTAGGGTTCGGAAAAAATATCAAAGACCAGGGAATAAGTCAACCCTTAAATTTTTCAAGTGGTTTTTAAATTAAATAACCCTTTAAAATTCAATGGTTACGACTAAACTTCAACTTTTTCAATAAAATCCCTCCTCAGCCGAATTCTAAACCCGAAATTTCAATGAAGTGAGCTTAATCAGGGAAATGGAATTTCTCAATAATTTTTCCCCATCCTCGGAAATATCATTAACCACCAATTGAAGGGACCGCAAATTTTTAAAATATTTCGCATTTGCCAAAAGCCGGGCGCCCTCGTCCCCGATGCCGTTCGACGTCAGATTCAAGGTTCTCAGGTTTGAAAAAATCGGCGAATCCGTGATCGCCTTCACCCCATCATCCCCAATATGGCACTGTTGTAAATTCAAAGCCTGAAGCCCCTTCAAGGATTCCTGCTTTGCCAATATACGCGCCCCCACCTCGCGGATGAATTTAGCCTTTAAACTGAGGACTTGCCCATCTGTGCTTAAATTTTCCCTAACAAGATCCTCTATGTTGGACATGGTTATATCCTAATTTTAAAATAAATAATCGCAGAACATTTGAGAAATGATTATCCAGACCCCTGAATCTTTTTTGCTTCAAACCCGTATTCATCGTAAGCCTGCCACCCTTCCAGAAGCATTTTTTTTACATACTTGACCATCAAGGCCGCCTGGGTATGGTTGGGATCAAGTTCCATCGTTTTTTTCAGAAGTTTCTGGGCCTTTTTTACATCCTTGATCTCATCGCCATAAAGCTCGATTTGCCGGGATTTATCAATCAAGTCCGAAGCCCATTTATAACATGTATCCGAGATTTGCCGGGGAGCGTTTTGATTGATGTATTCAACAATCTCATCATCCGCCTTCAGTAAACCCAGGTCCTGAATCGCCAATTCAAATTCGCTGATGGGAATTTCGTAATCCTCGCTGTTCACCTGCGTGATAGTATCTCCCGCTTTATGGGCGGAATGCAGGCCTACGGAACTTCTGACCACCGTTCCGTGAATCCCCGATATCAATTGATTGTAATACAGCTCTCCAATAGCAAAATGAATGACAGAGGAAAATCCATTTTCTTTGTCATACTCCAGGGCCAGATCAAATTCGGCCTTTGCCTCCTCCATGTCCCCAAGCTCAGACAGGGCTTCGCCCAGATTATAATGGTGAACGCAATTTTCCGGCTCCTCTTCAATCTGCAGGCGAAACTCTTCAATCTGCGCTTCAAGGTCAAACTCGACCTCTTCTTCCTCTTCCTCATAATCTTCTTCAGGTTGTACATCCGAAGGAGCCACCTCTGTTTCCGCATTTTCCGCGGACTCAACAGGAGGGTCGGCGGAATCCGTTGTGTCCTCAGAAGAGTCTGATGCCTCTTCTGCAGGTTTCACCTCATCTTTTTGGTCATCGTCATTCATGGTTCAATAACCGAGGAGACAAACGCTCCCCGTAGATTAATTGAGTCCAGTGTCACACTGGCCCCAGTGGTAACGTGCTATGGGTTTATGGCTGACCGAATTTTGCATTACCCTTCCAAGGCCTGAAGCCAATGGTGAAATATTACAAGTGCCGAATTTTCATCCTGTTATTTTTCCAAGGGCTCATGAACAAAGCACCCCTGCGGGGCAGAAGGCAAAGGTAAAATATCACAAGCGAAGCGAACGTCAGCCCTCCTGCGCCAGCGTGACGCTGGACCCAATATTAACGTGCGATGCATTATTGGCTTCAGGGCTCGTGAGCGTAGCGAACGTCAGCCCTCCTGCGCCAGCGTGACGCTGGACCC
>JADFGI010000309.1 GCA_022567815.1 Nitrospinota bacterium | reverse complement strand
GTCCGAGACACACCATTAAAATCACCAGTCTTGGTTCCGGCACCTCGGTGCCTTCCCTTGAGCGCAACTCCTCGGGAATCCTGATCCAGAACGGGGAAACAAACTCCCTCATTGATTGCGGATACGGGACCCTGCATCAACTATTGCGGTTGGGAGTCACCTATCAGGATATCGACCGCATCTACTTCACCCACAATCACCCCGACCATATTTACGACCTGGTCCCGTTGCTGTTCGCGGACCGATACCACTTGGCTCCGCGAGAAAATAAACTGGAGATCGTCGCCGGGCCAGGATTCCAGGAATTTTTTGACGGGCTCCTCAAGGCCTATAAAGGATGGTTGACGCCGAGGACGTATGAGATCGAAATCATCGAACAGGATGAAGAAACCCGCGAGTACAACGGGCTGAGCGTCACCACCCGAAAAGTGAATCACCTGCCGATCAGCCGTGGTTACCGGATCATCGACGAGCAGGGGAGGGTTGCGGCTTTTTCTGGAGACACCGACACCTGTGACGGAATGATCGAACTGGGACAGGACGCCGACCTGATGATCCTCGAATGCGCCATGCCGGACGACCTGAAAATAGACGGTCATTTATCGCCAACCCCTGCCGCTAAACTCGCCCAAAAAGCCCAATGTAAAAAACTCTGCCTCACCCACTTCTATCCCCCCTGCGACCTGACCGAATTTCGCACAATCGTGGCCCGGGAATACACGGGCGAACTTTTCTTCGCCGAAGATTTGATGGAATTTCAATTGTGAAAAATTTTATATTTGAAGAAAGACCATTTCAAAACATGGAAAAGACTTATATCCCTCCTCACCTTAATCCTCTCCTCCAAATGGAGGAGAGGAAATTATTTTGAATCCCTCGCCCCTTCCAGGAGAGCTTTGCATAGCCCGTCGATACAAGGAGTGTCCGCGACGAAGCCGTTATAATATTCCGAAGCTTTCGTGCCCCGTAGTAGGGGTAAATCCAGAGACTCTGGATCGCCGCGCCCCTTTGCGGCTCGCGATGACGTATTGGATAGTTTAAGGTCTAAATCCCCCTAACCCCCTTCGTAGAAGGGGGAGCAAGGTCAACCTCTTCTTGAGAAAAAAAGAAATCGCTGATCGCTTAGAAACCCATCGTACGTTTATATTGGGTCCAGCGTCACGCTGGTCTTTTTCGGTTCAAGGCTTTCTTCAACGTCCAGGCGACGTTCACCTTTTTGCCGCAGTATTTATAGATGGCTTCGCTCAGAGGCATGAGACGGCAGTGGTCAGTCAATATCCCCGCTTCACTGCAATTGATGATCTCTACCGGGCCTTCTCGTTTCCACGTGGTGAAGGCCCAATCGAACCATTGTTTGGAAACGGACATGGCTTTAAGCGTCGGCAGGGTGCGTCCGTGGATGTCGGTTTCCAAAACCATATTTTCCTGTTGGCGTTGAAAGGTGGTTTCGAGGTTTTCTTCGGCGTTTTCGCCCTCCCTGCTGTAGGTTTTTTTGCGTGGATAGGACAGGTCCTGGCCCACAAACAGGATCGGATTGGTTCCCATTTGAAACGCCAGGTCGTATGCGATCGACAACACGGTCCCCCCGGGGGTGAGATGCCCCAGATGCGGGGCCTGCTTTTGGATTTCAGTTAGAGTCGGAATATCCGGTGCAAATTTACTGTAAAATACCACGCCGCCTTCCCATAGGTCGAGCACTTGCGGATGGATGATCGAGGGCGCAACGAGGGTCATTCCCCGTGTGGGAACGCCTTTAAAAAATTTAGCGATGTCTTCCTGCGGATCCAGGCAGGCGACAAAGGAGGGAAAAATGTCGTGTGCCATGAGCGGTTTGAGGGCGGCGTCGCTGGTAATGATGACGGCTTTATCTTTTGCCTGGCCGAGAAGCTGAATATTTTTATCCAGCGAAGGCCCTGCGCCAACAACAATGCCGGGAAGATTTCTAAATTTATTTTTCAGGGACTGAACGCCGGGATTTCTTTGGATCGAGCCCTGGTTGGACTGGAAATTTTTTTTCCAAAGATCGTTGAACCGGAGAAGGGTGGCAGACTTGACTTCCTGAATGTGGCGGTCTTTGTTCATGCCGACAATGTAGCAAAAAACAAGGAGAACGGAAACCGCTGACTGGAAAAGCCGCAATGAACGACCCCGCCGCAAGCGGACGGAGTATCCGACAAGGATTTTCATTTAAAAGCCGTAGCCAGCGTGACGCTGGACCCGAATGGCAACAACTTTCGTTGCTAACTCAAGGTTCTCCGGGGCTCGCGAGCGAAGCGAGCGTCAGCCCCAATTTTCCTCCCCGCGTTGCGGGGTGGGGTATGAAACCCACTGGTGGGAATAAAAAAGGCCCGGGAGCAACCCGGGCCTCAGGAGATCTTTATTTTATTATGTATATTACCGAACCAGGTTCACGGTTTCTGTCAGAAGATCGTCGGTGACGGTGATGACCCTGGCGGCGGCTTGGAACGCCTGTTGGGTCTGGATCATGGTGACGAATTCCGTTGCCAGATCAACGTTGGACAACTCCAAAGAACTGCCTAGTATGCTTCCGAATCCGCCGGTATTGGCGGCGCCGATGACGGGCTGGCCTGATTGGGCCGATTCGGCAAACAGGTTTTGTCCGACTCGGCTCAAACCCACCGGCGCTAAAAAGTCGGCAAGGGCGACCTGGAATAAATTAGCAGACTGGCCGTTATTAAACAGACCGGAAATAATGCCATTGGAATCGGTGGACAATCCCAGCAGGGTTCCGGTGGAAAATCCGTCCTGCACCAGAGAGTTGTTGTTCGACTGCGCCGCGAACCCGGTGAGCTTGCGGTTGGTAGCGCCGGTGGAATCGACCAGATCCCAGTTCAGGGTTTGTGTTGCGGCTGGCGGGTTGGCGGCGGAATAATTAATGACGATGGAAAGATCAGCGATACTTCCTCCATTGACGGATGAAAGTTGCCCGGTCGTGTCAAAGGTGACGGAACCAGTTCCTCCGGAAGTGATGGTCCCCTGCGATGGACTGGCGGCAAAGGTCCAGGTATTACCCGTTGTGGCTTTGGTGAAGGTCAGACTCAAAATCACCTGGGAACCCACCGAGTTGAAAATGGTCACCGGCGAGGTGAAGGTGGTACTGCCGGACGAGGCCGCGTTGAGGTTGGCGCCAAGGGTAAATCCGGTGGTTGCCTGAGGCGAGGACTGCACTCCAGCCAGATCAATATCGGTGAGGGCGGAAGATGTGACGCCGTTTGTTATTTTAAAACCTTGAAGCGTTTCACCTGTGGATGACTGGACCACGCCTTGGTCATTCAGGCGAAATTGTCCATTTCGGGTATAAAAATTACCCGTGCCGTTGTTGACCACGAAAAACCCGGTGCCGTCCACGGCCAAATCCAACGCATTGGAAGTTGACTCGAAAGCTCCCTGGGCAAACGATTGCAGTACGCTCTGCAATTGAGACCCTTGTCCTATCTGGATGGAGGTATCGCCGTCAAGCGAGGTGCTTAAAACATCGCTGAAAACCGCCTTGCTTCCCTTAAAACCGATGGTATTGACGTTGGCGATGTTGTCGCCGATCACGTTCAACGCCTCGGCGTTACTTTGAAGACCAGCCACTCCTGTAAATAACGAACCTATCAATCCCATGAGCCAAACTCCTTTTTTATTATATTAAATGCTGACGCGTGAGATCTCGCTCACAGCAGTTTTTTGACCATTAATGATTACCTGAACTCCGTCTTCCTCAAAAAGTACATCGGTGATTTTTCCCGAGATGAAGGTCTGAACCGGTATTTCATCGCCGTTGACATTGGTAGCCGTTACCTGAAAAGTGAAGGCTCCCGGTTGAACAGGTTTGCCCGTTCCGTCGTTACCGTTCC
>JADFGI010000308.1 GCA_022567815.1 Nitrospinota bacterium | reverse complement strand
TAACAAGAAGTCAATTGTTCTCTAAGACAAAAATATACTGAATGCTAATGTAAATTATATATTCAGTCTATTACATAAAGTATTATTAATCAATAATTTAGTAGAATTTTCCTATCCAAAGTACGCTGTTAACAAGCAATTCCGTTAAAAAATCGGCACTTATTCACTATAAATAGCTCGCAATTTATTCTAATAAAGTATGGAAACTATTCTTCGTGGTTTGAGAGGTGGCGGGTCATAAAATAAAAAAAGAAAACTCGAAGTATGGATTATCCTTTGAAAAACGATTGCATTTTCTTTTCCTGGTTTATCAGAAAATCCTCAAAATTGCCCGTTTCAAGATAAAAATGGGATTGTGGTGGGACTGGTAGGGAATGAAAATTAATATCGGAAACTTGACATGCTTCTACAAGCTCAGGACAGGCTCTGTCGAAGGGTGACAAATATAAATTTTTTTGAATGGATTTAAAGAAACTCGCTGTGCGGCAGGTTGGTGTGGCCCATGAGGTACTGGTCAACTCCGCGGGCGGCTTCGCGTCCTTCGGCGATGGCCCAGACCACCAGTGACTGTCCACGGGCCATGTCTCCGGCAGTGAATACGCCTTTAGCACTGGTCATTTTATTGTCGTCACACGCCACGTTGCCACGAGCGTCGAGCTTGACGCCCAACTCCTGAATCATGCCCTCATGGATGGGATGCACAAATCCCATCGCCAGCAAAACCAGTTCGACGTCCAACTCAAATTCCGAATCCGGGATTTCAATGATCGGCTTACGACCGGTTTCAGGGTCCGGGTCGCCAAATTTTATTTTGACGGCATGCACCTTTCTCACTTTTCCATTTTCCCCGGAAAAATATTTCGTTGAAACGGCGAACGCAGTAATTTCGCCCTTGGTTTCTGCATGGGAGGTGGTCACCCGGTATATTTTAGGCCATTGGGGCCAGGGATTATTCCCATTTCGTTGATCCGGGGGTTGCGGCAACAACTCAAACTGATGCACGACCTTCGCACCCTGGCGCAATGACGTGCCCAGGCAGTCGGACCCGGTATCGCCGCCGCCAAGGATGAGTACATTTTTGTCCTTCGCGGTGATGGAAATTTCCTCTGCAATCGTATCCCCTTCGTTGCGCTTGTTTTGCTGAGGCAGAAAATCCATGGCAAAGTGGATGCCATCCAACTCCCGTCCCTTTACCGGCAGGTCTCTTGACTTTTGAGCTCCGCCGCACAACACGACCGCGTCGAATTCTTTTTGCATTTCCTTAATGGAGCGGTCCACGCCCACATTGACATTGACTTTAAAAATAATGCCCTCTTCTTCCATTAATTTGACGCGCCTTTTGACGATTTCCTTTTCCAGTTTGAAATGGGGAATGCCATACATCAATAGCCCGCCGATTCGATCGTCCTTTTCAAACACCGTCACCAGATGCCCCGCCTGATTGAGCTGATCGGCACAGGCCAGGCCTGCCGGACCCGATCCAACAACGGCGACCTTTTTACCGGTCCGTTTCTCAGGCGGATTGGGTTTGATGAATCCCATTTCAAACCCTTTATCCGAAATCTTTTTCTCGATCTTGCAAATGGTGACCGGAGGTTCATTGATCCCCAGAACGCAGGCTTCTTCGCAGGGCGCGGGACAAATTCTGCCGGTGAACTCAGGGAAATTGTTGGTTTTCAGAAGCATGGCCACCGCCTCCTCCCAGTCGTCCCGGTACACCAGATCATTCCAGTCGGGAATCATGTTTCCCAGAGGACAACCGGTGTCGCTTTGGCAAAACGGAACGCCGCAATCCATGCAACGGGCTCCCTGATCGCGAAATTTCTGTTCGGGAAACTCATCGTAAACTTCACGGTAGTCTTTCAATCGTTCATCAATAGGGCGTTCGGGAGGCGTTTCCCGGTCGAATTCCATGAACCCTTTTATGGCTCCCATCAAGCAACCTCTTCGATCATTTGTTCTTCCATTTTTGCCTTCCGCTCTTCCAGAACTCTGCGATAGTCTCTTGGGTACACTTTGACAAACTTTGGCAGGGTGGCGTCCCATTCATCCAGAACTTTTTTGGCCACGGAACTTCGGGTGCGCAGGTAATGCTCCTCGATGAGAGAATTTAATCGCTCGATATCCTCATCTTCCACCACCCGTTCCAAATCCACTAATCCCATGTTGCAATGAATTTTGAACCGGTCATTTCGATCCAGAACGTAAGCCAGCCCGCCGCTCATTCCGGCGGCAAAATTTCTCCCGGTTTCGCCGAGGACCACGACAAGCCCGCCGGTCATGTACTCACACCCGTGGTCGCCCACACCTTCCACCACGGTTTTCGCGCCGCTGTTGCGTACGGCGAAGCGTTCCCCGGCAATGCCACGGAAAAATGCTTTTCCCGAAACCGCCCCATAAAGAACGGTATTGCCAATGAGGATATTTTCTTCAGGAATAATCGGACATTCCTTCGGAGGGTAAGCAATGATGACACCGCCGGACAAACCTTTTCCCACATAATCGTTGGCGTCGCCTTCCAAATCAAAATTGACCCCCGGCGCAAGGAACGCGCCAAAACTCTGGCCTGCGGAACCTTTGAAATTGAAGTCGAGGGTATCGGGCGGCAGTCCTTCCTCCCCATATTTTTTGGAAATATAGTAACTCAGCATCGCCCCGGTGGCCCGGTCGGTATTGCCGATGGCAAAATTTTTATGAACCTGGTATTTGTGGTCCAACGCAGGTTTGGCGGCTGAAATCAACTGGTGGTCCAGCACATTGTCCAGGTCACCACTTAAATCCTGCGTTCGGACATTGCGAATGGCTATCGTATTTGGAACCTTCGGCTTGTAAAGAATATTGCTGACATCCACTCCATCGGCCTTCCAGTGGTCCACCGCTTTTTGACCTTCCAGCAGTTCAACGTGCCCAATCAGCTCCTCAAATTTTCTAAACCCAAGCTCGGCCAATAATTCCCGCACTTCCTCAGCGATAAATTTAAAATAATTGACAACCGCCTCAGGTTTCCCGTTGAATTTTTTTCTCAAAGCCGGATCCTGGGTGGCGATTCCCACAGAGCAGGTGTTGAGATGGCATTTCCGCATCATGATGCACCCCATGGCGACCAGGGCCGTGGTGGAGAATCCGAACTCGTCCGCGCCAAGTATCCCGCCGATGACCACATCCCTTCCGGTCTTCAGTTGACCGTCCACCTGAACGCGAATCCGGCCCCGAAGGTCATTCATCACCAGAATCTGCTGAGTCTCGGAAAGACCTAATTCCCAGGGCAGTCCCGCATGCTTGATCGATGTTTGCGGGGACGCCCCCGTCCCGCCATCGAACCCGCTGATGAGCACGCCCTCGGCACGGGCCTTGGAAACACCTGCGGCAATGGTCCCGACTCCCGCTTCGGCAACCAGCTTGACGCTCACCGTCGCATTCGGATTGGCGTTGTGCAGGTCAAAAATCAACTGTTGCAGGTCTTCAATTGAATAAATGTCATGATGCGGCGGCGGGGAAATCAGAGCCACCCCCGGCGTGGAGTGGCGGATTTTGGCGATATATTCGCTCACTTTATGTCCGGGGAGCTGTCCCCCCTCCCCCGGCTTCGCTCCTTGGGCAATTTTGATCTGCATCTCCTCGGCGTTGGCCAGATAATAACTGTTGACACCAAACCGGCCCGAAGCCACCTGCTTGATTTTACTATTTCGCGAATCTCCATTTGGATCCGGCGTAAACCTTACAGTATCTTCACCGCCTTCTCCGGTATTGCTTTTGCCCCCAAGACGGTTCATGGCAATGGCCAGGGTCTCGTGTGCCTCACGCGAAATGGACCCGATAGACATGGCTCCTGTGCAAAACCGTTTAGTAATTTTTTCTATCGGT
>JADFGI010000307.1 GCA_022567815.1 Nitrospinota bacterium | reverse complement strand
AAAGGCTATCCCTTGGGAGACAAAATTAGAAATTTTGAACAAACGGAAATCGAAAAACACAAAGTGACTCTGAACAATAATAGAGGCGTTGTATTGAACCTCAACCTCGCACAAAGACCAGAAGACAAAATCATTCGCAGGGTCGGGAATTCTCTGATTCAAAAAAATAAAAACTTTGACCCCGGAAAAATCAAGAAAGCTACTCTGCCCCGGCCTTCTTCTCCGGCGGCCATCAAGCGGTCCATCCCGAGACCTCAACCCGTCCGGGCCCCGCGCGCTTACAGAATCTCCGGATCCCGGACCGATATTCCGGTGGCAATCCCCAGAGCCCATGTGTCAGGCAGATAAGTTTAAAAAATGCCCAAGTTAAAAAAAACAGACCCTGTAGAAAGAATCCTTTTACGGCAAAACAAAATCACCGAAAAGGCTCTTCAGGAAATCAAGGCCAACCATCTGCATAGCGGCAAATACCTGGGCAAGACCCTCGTCGATCATGGCTATGTGCATGCCCAGGTCCTGCTGGCCACCCTGAGCGAAGAGTTGAATATTCCCGTTCTGAATTCCGAGGATTTTCTCAAGGATGATTTACCCATCCCGGACTTAAATATCCCCGAAGCGTTTCTCAAGGAAAAAGTTATTTTTCCCCTGCGATTGGAAGACGACGCCCTGACCATCGTCGCTTTCGATCCCTTCGACTATTACACGATAGAAAATCTTAGAATCTCACTGGACAAGGAAATAAAAATTGCCCTGGCCCCCGAGCAGGTGATTCTGGAAGCCATAGAAACTCATTATGGCGGCGGCAGTTCAGTCATGGACCGCATGGTCGGCAAAGTTCAGGACGATGACCTTCACTCCCTGGACAATGATGACGAAAACACCGAGCATATCCGCGACATGGCGTCGGAAGCTCCCGTTATCAAACTGGTCAATCATATCATCAGCGAAGCCATTGAAAAACGCGCCAGCGACATCCATCTCGAACCTTTTGCCGACGACCTCATCCTGCGGTATCGAATCGACGGCATGTTGCACGAATTCGAAGCGCCGCCTAAAAAATTGAACTCGGCGATCACCACGCGCATCAAGATCATGGCCAAGCTGGATATTTCCGAACGCCGACTGCCGCAGGATGGCAGGATCAATCTGAAAATTCTGGGCAAGGAAATCGACATGCGGGTCTCCACATTGCCCACGCTTTATGGGGAAAGTGTGGTCTTGAGAATCCTGGACCGCAGTAACTTGAGAGTGGATCTCGAACATTTGGGTTTCCCAAAACACCAACTGGAACAACTCCTGGTTTTAATCAATAAACCTTATGGGAAACTGCTGGTGACCGGTCCCACCGGTAGCGGCAAGACCACCACCCTGTACGCCGCTCTGGATAAAATCAACACTCCTGAGAAAAAAATCATTACCATCGAAGATCCTGTGGAATACCAGATGCGGGGAATCAACCAGATTCACGTCAAGCCGCAGATCGGCCTGACTTTTGCCAGCGGTTTGAGATCCATCGTGAGGCAGGACCCGGACGTCATCATGGTGGGAGAGATCCGCGATCCGGAAACGGCGGAAATCGCCATCCAGGCCGCATTGACCGGCCATCTGGTATTCAGTACCGTTCACACCAACGATGCCGCCGGTGCCATCACCCGCCTGCTGGATATGGGAATCGAAAACTTCCTGATTTCCTCGGCCCTGTTGGGTGTTCTGGCGCAACGGCTGGTCCGGGTGATCTGCGAGGAGTGCAAGCAACCGGCGGACCTCAACCCCGGCCTGCTTAAGGAAATGGGGTCCTGGGCCAAACAGGGGATCAAGACCTATCAGGGAAAAGGTTGCAAGCACTGTAGTTTCACCGGGTTTCGCGGCAGAGCGGGAATTTATGAACTTCTAATTGTGGACGAAACCATCCGGGGGCTCATCCTCGCCAAAGCCAATGCGCAAACCATCCGCAAAGCCGCCCGAAAAGCCGGGATGCACGTGTTGAGGGACGATGGCTGGAAAAAGGTCCTCCGTGGCATAACGACGGTGGAAGAAATTCTGAGAGTTACAGTCGGCGATCAGCAATAATTTATTTTTCAGGTTGCTTCAAAAAATTCAACTTGGACTATGAGCCAACCAGCCTGGGGGCTGGGCCCAATACTAACGTACGATGGATTTATGGCTGACTGAATCCTCCATCGTGCAGAATTTTTTAATCCTGACATTTTCATCTGGAGGTTCTCCAGGGCTCGTGAGCAAAGCGTACCCCACCCCTCCGAGGCATGAAGGCAATGGAAAGGATATCACAAGCGTCAGCCCAAAGTTTCCTCCCGGCGTAGCGGGACCAGCGTGACGCTGGTTGCAAAAGCCAAAAACCATTAATTTATAAAAGTTCACTTATAAACCATGACCGTTTTTGTTTATAAAGCGACCGATCAAAAGGGACAATTCGTTGAGGGTGACATCGAAGCAACGGATTATAATGTCGCGATCCAGCAAATCCAGAAATTGAATTATTTCCCCATCCAGGTGACCGAGGGGAAACGCGGCAAGAGTTTTTTCCGGGAAATTTCATTACCCGCCGCCGATTTTTTTGGCCGGATATCGCAAAAGGAATTAATGACTCTGACGCAACAGCTTTCCACCTTGGTGGGCGCGGGAATCACTTTGGACAGCAGTCTTTCCAGCCTGGTCAAATTGACGGAAAAACCGAAGCTCAAGGAAATGCTGGCGGATATCCAAAAGAAGGTACACGGGGGAAGATCCTTTGCCGAGGCTTTGTCCGAACATCCTAAAACGTTTTCCAAATTATATGTGAACATGATCCGCGCAGGCGAAGAAGGAGGCCAATTGCCTGAATCCCTGGACCGGCTGGCGACATTCATGGAAAAAGCGGAGGACTTGAAAAACAACATTCGTTCCGCTCTGGTCTATCCCGCAGTTTTAGCCATGGTAGGCGGGTCCGCGGTGATCATTCTTATCACCGTTGTCATTCCCAGATTTTCCGTACTTTTTGAAGACATGGGAGCGGCCCTGCCCCTGCCCACGAAAATCATGCTGGGCCTGAGCGCCATCGTTTCCAACTACTGGTGGCTGTTATTTATTCTTTTTATAATGGCCGTTGCCGGTTTCATATATTATATAAAAACAGAATCGGGGAAACATCGGTGGGATTCGCTGGTACTCAAACTCCCGCTTTTTGGAGGGCTGGTTCAAAAAATTGAGGTTTCGCGGTTCAGCCTGACCCTGTCCACTTTATTGAAAAGCGGGGTCCCGATTCTGCATGCCCTGGGAATCGTGAAATCCATATTGAGTAACAGTGTCATCGTTGCCGCAATGAATCCTTTATTGGCGGGTCTGAAAAGCGGAAAAGGGTTGTCGGGTCCGCTGGAACAATCGGGCATTTTCCCGGCCATGGCGGTGCACATGATTACGGTGGGAGAAACATCGGGAACCCTGGATGAAATGCTGGCCAAAGTTTCGGAAACCTATGACAAGGAAGTGGAGCTTTCCATCAAACAAATTATTTCCCTGATAGAACCTCTGATGATTTTGCTGATGGCGGTCATTATCGGGTTTATCGTGATCTCCATGTTATTGGCAATTTTCAGTATCAATGATATTTCTTTTTAGAGCGTGTCGTCAAATTATTTTAAACCACAGGATGATTGATCTGATATGGGGAGATCATTTAATCGTCGTTGCGAGCGTAGCGAAGCAATCCAGACTCTGGATCGCCACGCCGCTTGTCGCGGCTCGCGACGACGAAATATACGATTCGTGGCAGATTCTGGGGCAGTACCCAGATAATAATTGATGGTTTGGCGAATTTGACGACAGGCTCTAGAACAATGCGAATCTTTACTTCTAACGAATACTTCCTGCGGGTCCTACGGCGGATAT
>JADFGI010000011.1 GCA_022567815.1 Nitrospinota bacterium | reverse complement strand
GCGAGCCGCGAAGCGGCGTGGCGACCCAGAATTCTGGATTGCTTCGTCGCTAACGCTCCTCGCAACGACGTGTTAACCACAAGTCTCATTTTAATCCCGATATAGTTCCAATTCTTCGCAGTTTTTGAGGTTTTCAGATTCCGTCAAAGCCTTGTACCCTACATTGCCGAACTGGTTTTTGTAAAGGTCCAGTTTGATATATTTTTTGCTGTGAGGCGAATCCGCAAAGGCTTTTGCTCCCACATCCCCAACGGCGTTTCCAAACATAGTCAAATCGTTAAGTTTGGGAAGCTTGTCTGAATTGGCTAGGGCGATGGCTCCATCATCTCCAATTTCATTGTGATTCAAATTCAAATGTTCCAGATTTCCAAGGTAGGGTGAGTTTGCCAGAGCTTCCGCTCCTTCGTCGCTCGCCTGATTAGCGGGCAAAACAAGTTTTTTAAGGGTGGCTAGAGCAGGGTTTTCAGCCAGACGCATGATACCGCGAACGCCAAGGAATTTTTCCCGAAGAGTTAATACTTCGCCATCTGGAGTGATATTATCTTTGATCATTTCGTCAATATTGAGCATCCCGAACTCCTAGTTTAAACGTTGCGGGTAATAATGTGGATTAGTTATAGAAATTATAACAGAAATGGCACTTGAAAACGTTTTGAATCTGAAAAAAAGCCGACCTTCAAAAGACTGATAGAATCAAAGAAGCGGATCAAGGAACAACTCTTTCGATTTCCAGGCTTCGATTTCTTCTTTGTTCGGAACAGGCGGCACGGGCCTTTTCTCGGTTCGCTTGTCCAGCGGATCATGGAAGGTGCGGGCGTAGGCTTCGGCTTTCCACAAATAGAGATGAGGGAAAATCATGCCCCAGGGAGCCATTGGAGTTCCGACAACGCCCCTTGTCACCCGTCGATACCACAAAGCATCCGACCAATCCTTGAGAAGCTTGTCGGTGTGGTCACCTTCAATTTTTGTAGTGTCAGGATTATTTTCATTCCTGAAATCCAGCGCCCCGGTCATCATCGGAATGCCTGTCTCTCCGTGACAAACGGCGCAGTTCAACCCTTCAGTCGCGGGTTCCTTGCCTTCAAATACTATTTTGCCTTCCGCGATTATTTTCGGGTCATCCCACCACGTCCATTGGTCGGGGAATTTTCCTTCAACCGGCATATGGGTGGGATCTCTCATGGTTTTTAAATAAGCGATCAGGGCAACTAATTCATCATCACTGATATCGTCTCCATAATAGGTCGGCATGGCTTTTTTAGATTTTTTGTCTTCAAATCCGGGAGCCTGATTTCTTCTCGGGTTAAGGATTTGATCTTTAATATAATCTTCTGAGTAAAGCCCGATTTGCTTTGTTCCAAGGTTGGGTCCACGGTCGGAGTTGCCTTCCCAGAAAACCTTGTGACAATTGAAGCATTTATTTGCCTCAAAAATTTCCCGTCCAGCCGCAATCACCTCTGGTCCAGCCAGACCGGATAATTTCATAGGTGGTCTATTGAGCTTCTCCAGTTCATATTTAGGATCAAACTGCGGAAGTTGAGCCGTAACCGTAATAAAGATTGCAGATGCGAGGGCATAGGTTGCAAGCAGGCGGATGATTGATTGGCCCTGGCTTTTTTCGGGTTTCATGGGCCGCAAATCCAGCAGGACGAAAAAAATCAATCCTACAAAAGCAAATATAACGAATTCCACCTGCCACCAGATCGGAAAACCAAAGCTCCCGGCCACGAACCATATAATTATTCCCAGAACCACGATTACCGGAATTTTTATTTTTAAATTTTGCAAAAAAGTCTTCTCTTTGAATTCCGATTTCGGTATTGCGAGAAGAAGGACATAAATCATGACTACCAGGACGATTCCACACAGGCGTTGTTGAACCGCTACGGAAAGACCCAGGGCGGGGCTTCCAAACCAGAAGATGACTACCAATCCCAGAGAAATGGGAACAATTTTCTTCGCTTTTTGAGAAAAAGTTTTTTCCTGCATCCCTTTAATGCTCCTTAACGTTTATTCCGCCATTTGAGGCGCAGTTGAGGCCGGAATTGCCGGTTTTTTAGTGGTTTTTGGGTATTTAATGGCAATCCATATGGTTGCCGTCATAATGATAAAAAACGTCCATACAATTGCAGTTACATGAAAACCGGATTCAGCCAGTGTTGGAGCGAATTTTTCCGGGGTGATATCTTTAAAGACCTTATACACGTGCCAGTTCATTCGCGATAATTCCCGAATGGTTCCCATCCAGCTCATCAGCCAGATGTCGGCGAAACCAAGGAAGATGAGAACGTAAACTCCCAGCGGGTTGATTTTACCGTAATGCACCTTGCCGGTTTTGGTGGCGATGGTGTAAAAGATGTAATTGATAAACGTCACCGTGACCAAAGCGAACGCGGCGGTATTTTTGGAAATCATCAACGCCATGAACGCCAGGTTGTCCGGCAGGACCATGTCCGGATTCATTCCCGGTTCGGGCATCATGGTGGCAAAAAAGCGGCGCGGGGTGAACCAGATGGCCACTGAAATGACAATCAGGATAAATCCGAATTTCATTGCCGGAAAGAACCGTTGCGCATTCTCGATGCGCTTCATACTCACCCACATATAGATATTACTGGCGCTGAACATGGTGCCGACAAGCAAACCTTGCACGAGCATGAACATGGATTCCCTATCGGACATGATGTACATGCCGATGGTGGCGTCGTATTGATAAATTTCGCTGACGAAGATATAACCCATCGCAGGCAGGGGAATCATAATGCCCACGCCGATGATATTTCCCATATACCCTACCCAGTCGTAATATTCCTTTTCCTCTTTTTTGGTTGACCAGAGGTACATGTACGCGCCGATGATCCCTACCATGTATCCGCCAAAAGTTCCATTGCCCACCAGGCGATGGTAGTTGAGCGGCATCCAGGTTGAAGTGGCTATTTTTGACCATTCACTGATATTTCCCAGTTCAGCCAGCGGTTTTGGCGGCGTTTGCATGAAAGTTGCCGGACCGTCCAGTGCGGCAAGCAGTGTAAGACCTAAAACATTTAAAATAATTCCGCAAACAATGTGCCTTCCCTTTTTGTTCTGCTGGTTGAGCGGGTCCCATGAGTACACATAAATGTACATCACGATGGTTTCAAGAATGAACAAAGTGGGGTAGACAATCATGAACAGAACAGGAAAATTGCCCAACAAGTAGCTGATGAAGTCGCTGTAAACTACGATCATTATTAAAAGGAACAATCCGCCGGTTAGTGCGGTGAAGCTGTAACACATGCCGATGACTTTGGTGATCTCGTGAGCCAGGCGTTCAAACTTGAAATCGGACTTGGCAAACATGATCATGTTGGAAATCATGCCGCCTACCGCACCATTGAGTAAGGCGAGGACAATTCCGGAGGTCTCTATGTGTTCTACAGGAGTCAGGGAGATTGAAATAATTGTCCCGAAAACCGCTCCAACTGCTGCGGATACTTTGACATTCAGCAGACGATGAAAATAATTCAGAAAACTGACAATGAGGGCGGCAAAGGAGCATGCCCACAATCCATAGAGGACGCCATGATGGATTCCTATTATGATTTCCCCGGTGATGCCGATGACCACCCCGATCAGAATGCCAAGAAACACATTGGAAAGAATAATGGCTTTACGAACGCCCTGGGTCCGGCGGGCTCCCATAACCTCCATGATGACCACGAACATCGGGCACCCCAGAATGAATGAGGCGAAAAGGATGTGCAACTGCGCCGCCACCCAGATGATCTTGCGGTTGCTGAATCCCAGGAAGGAGAAAGGCTCAATCACTTGATCTTTGGCGATACCGATATCCGTCAGGTAGGCTTTGTCATCCTCCTCTTCTTCACCATCACCTTCCTCCTCTTCATCCGCGAATTCATCTTCATCCGCAAACTCATCATCTTCGGCAAACTCTTCAAGGCCGTCTTCCACTTCTTCTTCCTGCGCGTAAGCGGTGGAAGGCTCTCCTAAAGTGGAAAACGTTGATGAAGAGGAAAATGGCTCTGGCGCGAGGTGAACCAGGCTGAAAATAAATAGAAAGGCGAAAAGAATTTTTAAGTAGGATGATTTATGCTGAAGATGATGAGAACTAGGCATCAGAACTCCCTTTACTGCCAAACGTTGGAAGATTTAAAGCGTTACCCAAAAACTGCACCCAAGAGACGTTTAAAAAACTGGCGAAATCCATCCGTTTAAAGACCCATATTTCCTGGTTGCAACCTCACCATTTAATATAACGAGGGGTAATTCCTTGAAAAATTGAACCTTAAAATATCTAAAAAATAACACGGAATTTTAAAATAGTGTAGAGAAATATCATAGGGATTTTGCAAAGTCAAGGAAATTCAAGTCCAATGAAAATGGTTATTTTGCGGATTTTGAAGGGCTTGCGCTCGCTCCCGCGAGGGGGAAAGTTTAGAGCTCCGCTCGCTACGCTTGTGATATCCTCTTCATTAGCTTTCATGCCACGCAGGGGTACACCAGCCAAAAAAAATGTCAGGATAGAAATTTAGTATTATGCAGGATGCAATCAGCCATAAATCCATAGCACGTTGATATTGGGTCAAGCGTCACGCGGGCGCGGGAGCGAGTTTACTTTAACCTGGAATCATTATCGGACACGGATTTTTCGATGAAATCCAGAGGCATTATCAGGAGGCCGAATCCCATGGCGGAAAAAAATATTGAAAGCAGGCCCACGAATATTTGTGGCCATTCCGCTGTTATGTATTTCACGGAATAGACGAAAAGAAAGCCCCCTAATATCATACTGATAAGGCCTACAAGACGAATGCTCCACTTATTCATTTTCGAGATTGCCGATTGCAAGAGCTTTTTTCTTGCGGGAAATCAGCATGAGATTGCGGATATAGATAATAGATCCCAAACTTTGTCCAAGAATAAATACAGGGTCCTGTTTGTGTATAGCGTAGGACAACAATATTATACTTCCGACAATGCTAAAATACCAGAAAGGCAGGGGAATGACGCTTTCCCTGCGCTTTTCTGAAATTATCCATTGGATCAGAAACCGCATACCAAAAAGCGCTTGCCCTACAAAACCGATCACCAACCAATAAGTTGAGGTCATCTATTCCTCCTCAATAACATGATAATTCAATCTCCTTTTTTTTAACCAGCGGACACCCATGAGGTCGTTCCAGGAAGACCATAGGCGGTTGCGGATGTTGTATTTGGATTGGCCATGCAATCTGGAATGATGGCTGACCTTGACTTCGGTGACGGTGAACCCTTCCATTTTCATCAATGTGGGGAAAAACCGGTGCATCCCGTTAAATAAAATAATAGGGTCAAAGCATTCCCGGCGAAACGCTTTGAGGGAGCACCCGGTATCCGTGATGGTTTCATGGTTCAATTTATTGCGAACCGCGTTGGCGATTTTGGAGGAAATTTTCTTGATCCAGGGGTCATTGCGTTTATGCCGCCAGCCGCAGACCACATCGAACTCCCCGATTTTTTCCAAAAGAAGAGGAATATCCGCCGGATCATTTTGCAGGTCGGCATCCATCGTGATGATGATACGGCCGCGAGCCGCCCGAAAGCCTGCCATAAAAGCTGCCGATTGTCCAAAATTTTCCGCGAATCGAATCAATCGCAGATGCGGATTGTGGTTCTGCAATTTACCGATCAACTCGCCGCTTCCATCCTGGCTTCCGTCATCGACCAGAACGATTTCATAATCAAGGTCCAGCTGGGAAAGGGTTTCGTTTAACTTTTCTTCCAGCGGAACCAGGCTTTCCCTTTCATTATAGATAGGGATCACCACGGAAAGGTCGAGGGAGTTTTTTGTTGACGATGGGGTCATATAATTTGTCTGCTGATGGGTTAACGAGCAACGCGCTATGAGGATTGGGCCGCGAGTTGTCCACATGCGCCTAGAATATCCGTCCCCCGGTTTTTCCGTATAAAAACAGAATAATTTTGCGATATCAAATACTTTTGAAAAGACAGAAGCCTGGACTCAGAAGGAGGATGGTAATCACTTGCTTCAATTGGGTTGAAAGAAATCAAATTAATTTTGCTGGGGATCCCTTTCAACAGCTGGGCCAGGCGTATCGCATCGTCATCCGTGTCATTGATTCCAGCGAGCAGGACATATTCAAAAGTGAGCTTGCGGTTGGGTTTCAGGGGATAGGCTCTTAATGTGTCCAACAGAACATCTAGCGGATATTTTTTATTGATGGGCATGATCTGATCCCGAACCTCGTCGAGGGTGGCGTTCAGGGAAATGGCCAGGTTCACATGAATATTTTCTTCCTGGAAATCTTTTATTTTATCGACCAGTCCCGATGTTGAAAGAGTGATTTTCCGGGTGGAAATTTTCATGGCCTCCGGAGCCACCATCAGGCGCAACGCATCGACCAGCGGCTGATAATTATCCAAAGGTTCTCCCATTCCCATGATGACGACATTTGTGATGCGCTCCTTTTGCGCAAACTCTTCATTTACTTTTATGATCTGTCCGATGATTTCCCCGGCGGTTAAATTTCGCTTCAACCCAAGCGTGCCCGTTTGGCAAAAGGAGCAGGCGAGCCTGCACCCTACCTGCGTCGATATGCAAAGTGTCTTTCTGTCCCCGGAAGGCATCCACACGCTTTCGATGGTCGAACCATCTTGCAGTTCAAACAGGTATTTGACGGACCCGTCCTGGGATGAAAATTTTTCTCGAAGACCGGGGAGTGAAAAATAAAATGTTTCGCTCAGCCGCTGACGCAAGGATTTTGACAGGTTTGTCATGAGATCAAAGTTTCTGATTCCCTTATGATAAACCCAGGTGAATATTTGGTAAACGCGGTAGGGTTTGACATCCCACTGCGTAAAATATTCTCTTAGTTTTTTTTCTGATGTTCCCAGAAAATTTTCCATTTTAATTTTTCAATAAAAAGAGTAGTATCGAAACGAAATATGATTTTACCTATGCGGGGCCATTCGGGTTTTAAAAACTTTTGCGGCTTTGGAGGAGGCGGCAAGTTGATATTTCTTGATGCCCACCCCTCCTTTGCATCCGCGGCCCGCCCTAACCCTTTAAATATTAAAAAATTCCGCCGTTTTTTTCACGGATTTCCGTGCTGATTTTTCTTCCGCAACTTTACAGCCAGCAATAATCGAACTATTTGTTTTATGGCAGAAGGAAATTTTTAAACATTTTTCCCGGATGAGAATGATGAACCATCTTACCACAATGAAGCTTTCTCAATGCTTCATGATTTTAAATGTGACCCCCCGCGTGACCTGGGAGGACGTAAAAAAATCCTATCATCAGCTCGCCAAAAAATACCATCCGGATCTCAATCCGCGCAACCTTATCTGTGAAAACAAGTTCAAGGAACTCACCAGCGCTTTCAGGATTCTTGAAACGCATTATAAAAACCCTAAAAGGAAGCGTCGTCAAAGCGTTCCCTCCATTATTGTGATGCGCCCCCGGTCATCTTCAATGCATGTAGAGGAATCTCTTCATTCAGCCGAGGCTATTAAAGAACGCCAGTCCAATATATTGGAAACCCCTGGCGCCGATAAAGAAAAAAAGAGCGGGTGGAATGGTTGGCTGCAAAGTCTTCAAGTCAGCTTAAATAAATTCGAACGGAAAATCTTTCTGCTGGACAGGCAAAAAAATATCCGGATTGTTCCCCAAACGGCGGCGAACGGCGGCATCATTCGTTTGCGCAATAGAAAAGAAACCTTCCAGGTAAAAATACCATCCGGCGACTGGAATCGAATGTCACTGCGCATTCCGGAAAAAGGCGAATCCAGTTTTTTCGGAAAAAAGCGCGGCGACCTCGTATTAAATATTCAGGTGATCCAGCCCGAACAACTGGACGCCGGGCGGTCAAAGTCTTTTTATGAACTTCATGTTTCGCGTGAAAAAATAAGGGCCTCCAAGGTGCAGACTCTGGACTCCGTTCAGGGTCCGATAAAATTCGTTCTTCCACGGGGCACAAAGGACGGGCAAACATTCGTCCTCAAATATCAGGCTAAAGCTGGTTCAGCGTCCTCCCCGGACCATATCGTGAAAGTCCACCTGATGTGAACGACCTCGTCGCCAGCCTGTGGGTTGGCCAGCGTGACGCTGGACCCATTATTGACGGGCGATGGATGTATGGCTTTTTAGGGCTCGTGAACAAAGTGAGCGTCAGCCCTCCTGCGTAGCAGGCTTTTCCTCCCCGCGTTGCGGGGCCAGCGTGACGGGGTCCTCCCCATGCGGTGGGGTCATGCCTTGAGATAATACTCCATGAATGTATAAATCATAATCCCGCCGCTGAAAAAAGAGATAATCAGAGTCATTCCAAAAAGACTCCATAGGGAAGAGGGCGTTTCCAGGGCTGATTTGTTCTTGACCCACCACGCGTTTATCAAAATGCCCAAAACTGCAATAACCATTGCCGCCCCTGATATTTCTGTTAAGGACTGGTTGAAAACGATATTGGAATCCAAATAGTTGAGAACCGAAAAAGACCAGGCAAGCGGGAGTAAACTCAGGTAAAACGCCACGAAAGCCAGGCGGTTTTCTGTCTCTTTATGCCGGCGGTGGAAACGGGTTCCCAGGAGAAATATGATTACGAGAAGACAAAAGAAGGAGAAATCGCTGATCCTTTTATTCTTTTGCTCAAGCCGGATATGGTTCAAAGCCCCCAAAACATATTGCGAGACTTCCAGTTCCTCCATTTCATAATACCCTCCCTTATCCGTATCATATGCAAAAACGCGGGCGGTTTTGGATTCGGCGGGGAGTGAAATGGCGCGGTAATGGTCCTCGCCAGCGGATTGAATTTCCATATATACAATGCCGCTGTGGTATTTTAAATGATACTTTTCAATTTCAACGAGGCTGCGGGCGTAGCGTTTATTTTCCGCATGGAAGGCTTCCTGAATCTCCATGAGATCCGTCAAAGCCTTTCTTGCTTGAACGTCCTCCGTGGTTTCAAAGAATTGGGAGCAGGAAGTAATAAAAATCAGCAGGAAAAATGAAAAAAACAATGAGTGGATGTTAAACTTCATCATGAAATCGCCGAGCCATAATTTATTGATTCCCACCAGTGGGCTTTATACCCCGCCCCGCAACGCGGGGAGGAGATGCGAGGCAGACGTTTGCTTCGCTCACGGGTCCCGAGACCCTTAGTTAGCAAAGAAAGTATTTGCCATTCGGGTCCAGCGTCACGCTGGCCACGGCTTTTATAAGGAAAACCTTTGTCGGATACTCTGTTCCTTTGCGGCGGGGTCGTTCATTGGTTTAAAGGTTTAGATTTATAGCACAGTCGTGCAGGCGGCGCAAGACTTGCCGTCAAGTGGGATAGACAGGAATCTTCAAATGGTTGAAGGCCAAAATGAATTCTCACGCTGTATTTAATAACATCAAATTCGTTACTGGCAACCCCAATAAAGTCCGCGAGGCCGGGGAAATCCTCGGCGTGGCTTTGGAGCAAGTGAATTTGCCGCAATTGCAGGAAATCCAGACCCATGACCTTGCGGAAATTATCCAGGATAAAACCCGGCAAGCGTACCGGGCGGTGAACGCCCCCGTTCTGGTGGAAGATTCGGGCCTGGTGTTTTCCGCCTGGAATGGACTTCCGGGAGCCTTGGTCAAATGGTTCGAATCCACTGTGGGATGCGATGGACTTTTGAAAATGCTCGAGCCGTTCGACAATCGGGAAGCCATTGCACTGTGTTACGTCGGTTATCACGATGGAAAGGATATCAAGACCGCAAAGGGAATGGTGCAGGGCAGGGTGGCTGACCGCTTACGGGGAAGCAATGGTTTCGGCTGGGACACGCTTTTCATTCCCGATGGGCATGACCGGACTTATGCTGAAATGACCGCCCAGGAGAAAAATTTAATTTCCCACAGGAAAAGGGCTTTCGAGGCGCTAAAGAAAATTATCTAAATAGCCATATACAGAAATATTAAGATAGACTCGAATAATCAGGCTTTGCCGTTACTCTGCTTTTCAGGCAAGGTGATATAGAAGGTTACCCCATTAGTGGATTGTCTTTTTACAGTAATTTTGCCACCATGACGGGACACGATTTTATTACAAATAGTTAATCCAATGCCCGTGCCCTCATAAGTGGTTTTTCCATGCAAGCGTTCAAATGGTTTGAAAATTTTATCCACATACTCTTCTTCGATTCCAATACCGTTATCTTCAACAGAGATCTCCCAAAATCCATTTTCTATTTTAGCACTGTCCAGATTAACGACGGGGGGGATTCCTTCTCTATGAAACTTCAAGGCGTTTGCAATTAGATTGAGAAATAACTGATACATTTGGATTGGATCTCCTTCAACGACCGGTAAATCCTTTATATTTACTACCCCTTGCGTTTCGCCAATTCGTGCCTCTAAATCATTCAATACGTTTTTCACCACTTTATTAAGGTCCAGCGACTCAAAGGCTCTCGGCTTACTATTCACTCTGGTATATTGAAGAAGGTCCTCTACTAAATTCCTCATTCGCAATGCAGAATTTTGCATTCGATTTAAATAATTATGCGCCTTCTCATCGGTTGCTGGAATTCTAGTTTTTAAAAGATCTCCAAAGGATATTATTTTTCGCAATGGTTCTTGTAAATCATGCGAAGCAATCGAGGCAAATTCTTCAAGTTCCTTATTAGCACCTTCCAATTTGGTTGAATATTCAAGTATCTTAATTTCCGCCTCCCTTTGCCTGGTAATGTCGATGGCGAATACAAGGATGCCATGAATATCTCTAATTTTATTATAATAGGGAACCTTGTCCGTTTGAACCCATCCCTTTTTCCCGGACTTTAATCGATATGGATGAATAATATTCAATTTAGGTTTGCCAGAGTTAAAAACCTCTAAATCATCGGAATAATACTTTTCATAATGATCAGGATAAAACTCTTTGGAATTTCTTCCTTCTATCTGGCTGGGCTTTAAACCGAGAAAATCTGCAACTGCCTTATTTACGCGCAAGATATTGTTCTGATCATCTTTATAAATAATGAGCGTTGGTGCAGAGTTGAAAATAATCTCATACTCGTTTTTTTGGATTTGCAACTCATTTGTTTTACAGAAGTGTCTATAGCCCAAAAATGATAATGCCCCGCAAGCAATAAGGACCAATAATCTCTCTAATGTAAGATAATAGTATGAATGCCACCCTGCCTTAGGAACAATCGACAACACCCATTTACCATTGGGAATTTGGATTTCAACAGATACCGGGTTTTCCAAAATACTGTTTCTGGATTTGGAAAAGGCTATATATTCGCCGGTCTCAGAATCAACTCGCGATAAATCGAAATGGTAATTCTTGGATATCAATCCGTGAATATCCACTGCTTCGAGTAATTTGGATAATTCAATCAAGGCGGTGGTAAATCCCCAAAATTCATCCTCACCCGTTTTTGCATTTGGTAGAAATACCGGATATCTTCCCAGTACTGCGATTCCTCCTTGTATTAACTCAATTGGACCTTCTAATGTTAATTGTTTGGTTTTAATGGCGGCAATTGCGTAGGGATTTTTATTTAGATCATGTCCTATGGCTCGTTGGTGTCCTTCTAATGGGAAGATTTGGCTGACAATAGCTTTTGGGGCCAATTGCAGATTGGTGATTCCGCCATATCGATCGATTAAATCCTGGGCCAAAACATCAAAGTTTGGGATCGATTTATTTTGTTTTAGGATAGCAGCGAGAGCATAGGTTGCTGATAGGGAACGGGAAAGTTGTTTTTCAAGGGATTTTGCATGTGAGGTAGCAATGAGGGTTGCTATTGCCCGGGATTCAAACTCCCGTTTGGTTTCCAACAAATATATTAAAAAACTACCAAAGCATAAAGATAGAAGAAAAATAAATACGACGTGTAAAAATATGCGGTTTGTAAACATAAGCTGGAGTTATAGGAAAAGCTTGGCTTACTTACTAAGGATAATTACAATTGAGAAAATCAGCTTGTGTAACAATTAATTTCCAGGTGAGCCCGGAAAATAGCGGCAGAATTTAAGGGGAGAATATATACCCAACGCGAAAAATAATCAATCCGGTGTGGATTATATATGTTCTGTGACGGTATTCACCTGACAGTGGCCCCAGTTGGGTGTGGGCAAAAGGAATGGGGTCAATGAACGACCCCGCCGCAAGCGGACGGGGTATCCGACAAGGATTTTTATTTAAAAGCCGTAGCAAGCTACGGGGTATGAAACCCGCTGGTGGGAATCAAAAGAAAGGGTCTATCGGAAAATTTTTGTAAAGGGCATTTTGTATAAAAGTCTGGACTCTCAAATTCGAGCGTTGAAGAAGAGATTGAAGAAGTCGAGGGGATCGTCGAAGTGAATGAGGAAGAAGACCTCGGCGATGATGAGTATGAGAAGTGAGGTAGATATTGTCTTAAAAATACATACTTAAATACATATCCTTAAATGGTATAATCTAGTCTGTAGTGATCCTGGAAGCACCGCGATATTACTCTTTCATGCTGAAATATACTTTTGCATGGGATGATGAAAAAGCTCGGGCTAACCGGAAGAAGCATGGGGTTAAGTTTGAAACCGCGCAATACGCTTTTTTCGATGAAAAGCGTATTATCGCTCACGATGAGAAGCACAGCGCTGATGAGAATCGCTGGTTTTGTATCGGCAGGGTAAACGATGAGGTGATTACCGTGCGCTTTACTACTCGGGGTTCTAATATTCGGATCATTGGTGCGGGTATTTGGAAAAAATGGACAAAATACTATGAAAAAGAAAACAATATACTCAGATAAACCTGTTGGAAAGCTTACGCGGGTGAAAGATTTTCTGCCACCTCCTTCGCAATTGGTCCCCCGTGAAGAAACTACCAAGGTAACTTTAGCCTTAAGCAAGGAAAGCCTGGAATTTTTCAAGAAAGAGGCAAAGAAAAATAAAGTACCGTATCAACGAATGATTCGACATCTTGTTGAAGAGTATGTACAACGTCACACGTGATAGATATGTCTACACAGTCTGCAATTTATTAACGTTTTTCTTGCAAAATCTTTAATTGTTTCCCATCCTTATGGCCCCAAAAGATTGCCAATCTTTTATAGATACCCCCGGCTAAAGCCGGGGTTCTTTGGCTTCGCCGCCGCTTGGCGGCATTACAGCTCCTAACGGAGCTGATCGACAATTCACACAACGCTTGTGCTTGCGTGAATTTCCGAAGAACTCATTCATCCACGGCTAAAGCCGTGGTGTTCTGTCTGCGACCGTATAAAAAGCACCAACTCATGGAGAGCATTCCCCGCATCTGATGTGCTTGTCACTTTAATGTGAAAGACAAGGTCCGAGGAACGGAGGGGCTAGCCGGGCGAATATAAGAGTCAATAATATAAACCTTTTAGGATGGTTGTTGTCGGCGGTCCTGTTTAAGGGCTAACAAATATGTTTTTTGGCAGTTCTAATTTTTATTAAGGACAGAAAAAGTGCTATCCAGGCGACAATAGGGGAGGTTACCTTTAACCAGTCCATTGCTGATTCAAAATAAGAATAAGTTTCCATTAGAAAAGATTAATTGCGGTAGATAAGGATTAGCTTTTGCAATTACCACGAAGTCTTCCAGATATCTTTTTGCGTACGGGATTTGAAAATCTTACTGACTTGCTCGCTGAACTGTTCATTAGTGAACGTTTTGCTGTACTCGTCTGCGGGACCGCGGAAGGGATTCCACGACATCACCAGCCGCTCGATGAATAATTCCTCTAAGGGAACCGTTGTAATTTTAATGATGGTGTTTGAAATTGAGTCCACCAGAATCGCCGCCATATCGTATTTTTCCTTACGATAGAGGGCTTCGCAAAACCCCGGCGTTTCCTTTTCCTGCTGGGTGGGATTGCAGGGAGTCTCCAAAATCCATTCTTCGTTTCCAACTGCAAAAATGGGGATGGATGGAAACTCCGATTCGGTGCACAGTTTGGCCCGCCACTTGCCACTCCACGCTTCAATCTGGGCTTTGGATGGATTGGGAAACCTGCCGATCAACAGCATGTCGCCATTGGGTGAAAAGGAAAGACCGCCGCCATCGCCCTCGATTTGTACCGGGCAGGGTTGGCCTTCCTCAAAGCTTATCGTTTCTTCCATGATGGGTTCCGTTAGAAATTAGGTTTTGGTAATATAACCGTTTTATTTGGATTATTGTAAAATAAGGGAGAAGATTTAAATTTCTCCTCACCTCAATTCAACCCCCTCATTCGACAGACTCAGGATGCCGGGGGACAGGAAGTAAGGAAAGACAAAAATTGCTCTTTATCAGGATAACATTTTGACTTCGTTCCCCTTGTAAAGTCAACGAAAATCCAATATATCCTGCCTGGAATAAATCGCGGTTCCCCATCCTCTCCATATAGGCCGGAAATATCCTTGAGTTATCCACAATATTGGGGTAGCTTGACGGGTTTCATGCAAAATCAGCTACCTTTTGAATAGCCTATGAGAACGACATTAATTGGACACGCGACCCTTCTGATTCAATCCAAAGACACGACCTTGTTATCCGACCCAGTGCTGTTCCCATTGCATTGGGAAGAACTCAACGTGCACTGTCCCAGCATCGATTTAGAGAGGGATAAAATTCCGCAAGTGGATATCCTCAACATATCGCATAGGCATCAGGATCATTTTGACGTGCGGACGCTGGCTCACCTTGCCAGGAACACGAAAATTCTATCGCCCGATGTTGTTGTGCTGGCGCCCCAGGACGAAATACTGCTGGATGTTTTGAAAGAACTGGAATTTAAAAATGTGCGTGTGGTTGCAGATTTTGAATCGATGCAGATCAAGGATTTTACTCTCACTCCGACCCCTTCTCTCAATGAACAGGATTGTTTTCCCGAGCATGGTCTGCTCATCCATGACGGGGAAGTGACGATATGGAATCAGGTCGATACCATTGTCATCCCGAAAATCATTCAATACATCCATCAACTGGTTGGCCAGTTGGATTTTGCGCATGTCCGCTATCTTCCTTTACTGGAAGGGAATTTTACCTTTCATAATGCGTTGGAACTGCCTTTTGAGGAATACAACTCGTTTCTCATGGTGGCTGGCGCATTAAAACCCAAGTTCGCGGTTCCCGGTTCCGCCGGGTTTCGTTACCGCGACGAATTCGCATTTTTGAATCGATACTCCTTCCCAACCACCCAAGATCAGTTTTTGAAGGATTTATCCGACTTTTGTCCGGAAATCAATAGCAGTACGTATTTTCCTGGAGACGTTGCGGAGATCACACCGCAGGGAGTGAAAATTTTGCGGCAAAATTCCGATTTCGTTCGCGTTCATGAGGATGACAGCCACTTGGCCGAATTCAAACCGGTTTTGGAAGTTCAGCCATTGAGAACGCTGACGACGGATTTCGCCCAGCAGGAAAAGGAAAAACAGGTAGTCACGGATTTTATTGAAAACCAATTCGTGGATTTGCTAACTGAAAACGAGAACGTGCAAACCTGGGTGGAATGGAAAACGGTCTATCAATTGGAAGTGTTCGGTCAAAACGGATCGGACATCTGGAGCATCGATTTTGGCGGGGAAGACGCCGCCATCCAAAAAAAGAGTCTTGGAAAAATCAATCTGTATGAAGGCATCAGCTATTCCGAGTTCTATAAATTGATCGAGAAGAAAACCAGCTGGGATTTCGTCGGCGTTGCGGCGCAGTATCGGACCTTCAAAAATATTTATCGGGTGGACCGGGGCCATGCGGAGTGTTATTCCAGTGACAAAAGATTTCCGCAACCGCTGACCGAGATTTTTCCACCAAACAGTGAAATGGACCGGGAAAAATACATGAAGGATGTACGCCGATGGAAAGGCAAGGCCTGACTTCTTCCCAAAGGTATTTTATTGACAGTAAATATTGAAACAGGTAAAATTTTCACTCCTATTGAGTAAATTCAAAAAGTTAACATATCGGGTTGATAGCCCATTCAAAAAATGGCGGTGTAGCTCAGCTGGTTAGAGCGTACGGCTCATATCCGTGAGGTCCGGGGTTCAAGTCCCTGCGCCGCTACCAAATTATAGTTTAAAGAAATCCAATAATAACCATAACCCAGTGGAAACACTGGGTTTTTTGTTTGTATTTCATCCATTGAGCCGTGGGCAGGTTGAAAATGAAAATAAAAACGGATCGGAAACTTTCCCGGACCCTGCTAAAATTACAAGAAATCATCGATGTCGAATAGAATTGTCCTAAGTCAAGACTTGACCCCTTATTTTTTTTATTTATTTGGAAAATTTTGAACCCAAGCCAAGAAACATTGCCCGTCGTGAGCAAACTCGCCCTCCGCGGAGGAGTGCCGAGGGCCGGAATCGAACCGGCACGAGGTTACCCTCCCAGGATTTTAAGTCCTGTGCGTCTACCAATTCCGCCACCCCGGCTGGCTTGTGTTCAAGGCATATCTGGAAGTAGAATAAGCGGGGTCCGTCTGGACTTTCCAGTGCGGACTGGTGGAAAATGGTAACAGGATTTAATGAAAAATCAACTGGCAACCTGTTCCGCTTTTGAGGTTATAATTTTCAAATTTTCACCTTGCCCAGAATTTACGTCTTATGCCCAATCCAAAAAGAATTCTAACCAAACTGCTCGGCGACAGCGCCAAAGTTGACCAACTGGCGGAGACGTCCGAGCCTCTCGAATTGGTCGCGGAAATCCTCCGGTATGTGGCGAAATGCCGAAAAACCCGTCAATGGATGCTGAATGAATTCGCTATCGACCTGGCCATTTCTCCTTTGACCTTCGACAAACTCCTCGATATAGCTAAAATTAATTTTGTCGAAACTCCCACCCGCACGTTAGAGATGGAAGTCGTCTCCCTCAAGGAAATCCGCAAGCCAGGCGAACCTGTCACCGTGGGCAACTTGAACTCTGTTCTGCGCGAACTTTACAGCACGTTGAACAGCATCCACGGAACCATGCGCAAGGATTATCCTGATTTGCTGTTGGCGGAGGAAATGTCTGGCGAGCTCCTGGACCCAGTGGCCGATTACATCACGATCCTCAGATCACTGAACGGCCAACTCACCGGATTCCTGTTGACAGGAAGGAAAGCCAGAAGTATCGAAAAACAATTTCAGGGTAAGTTTCCCCAGTCCGCGAAGGCGCATCCGCTCCGCCAATCGCTCCCTCAGGTGGAGCGCGAACTGGAATTTTATCGCACCTGCCGGAAAGCCAACAAAAAATGGGACGCACTCGGATTGGATGTTTTCCACATGCTCAGGAAAAACAGACTCAAACAGGTTTTAGAAAATATTGAGGAAATGGGAACCCTGTTGTGGAATATCGTTTATAAAAATCCACCGGTCCGGCAGTCCATTAAAATTACCGGAATTCAATTTGAAGACGTGCGCCCGCTGTTCGACGACCATCTGGTCCCCGTGAGCAATTTTTGATTCCCACCAGTGGGTTTCCTACCCCGTAGCTACTAGCCGTAGGGGCAACAGGCAATAATCGTTTGCCTTGATAATGCTTGCCGGCAGAGAAAGATGTTTCCATTCAGGTCCAGCGTGACGCTGGCTCCTCCGCGGAGGGCGAGTTTGCTCACGGCATGAACCATTTTTTGGCCCTCGCGTAGCGTTAGGCCCACTCTTCCTCCCCGTGTAACGGGGCCAGCGTGACGCTGGACTCAATATTGACGAGCGATGGATTTATAGCATTTCGGGGCTCGTGTACCCCTTCGGGGCATGAAGACAAGGGAAGGGATATCACAAGTGAAGCGAACGTCAGCCCCCACTGCGAAG
>JADFGI010000306.1 GCA_022567815.1 Nitrospinota bacterium | reverse complement strand
AATCGGCGGAAAAAGTTTTTTCGGAAATTACCGGCGGAAAATATCCGCGGATTGTCAAGCCTTTCGATGAGGACGAGGTCTTCATTCAAAATGACAGAGTAGTGCAAAAAAAGGTCTCGCAAATGAGCCGGGGGACCCGCGAACAACTTTACCTGAGCATGCGCCTCGGATTGATCGAGGAATATGAATCCCGATCGGAACCCTTACCCATTGTAATGGACGATGTCCTGGTGAATTTTGACGATCCCAGAAAGGCTAAAGTGATCGCAACGCTGAAGCGCTTCGCGGAGCGCCGCCAGATACTCGTGCTGACCTGCCATAAAGCCTCGCTGGAGGCCTATATAGAAGCCGGGGCGACTCGAATCGTGCTCTGAATCCTAGTAGCGCGGGAAACGCAATATCTTCTGAAATTTCTGATATTTCCTGCCGAAAAATTTAGGTAAGGTTTTTCAGGTTTAATCGACTAAAAATGCGATAGATTCCCATGTCGGGTAATGATTCCCACCAGTGGGTTTTATACCCCGTCCGCTTGCGGCGTAGTCATTCATTGCGATGGGGACAATCCTTTGCTAGAGTATTATGTATGAATTCTCTTAATCAGGCGGTCAGTCCGGCGCCGGTGAGGAAATCCGGGACCAAAATTCCCGAAGTTCCTCTCATTCGGCTGGAGACTTTGTGGATGCAGGTGGGCGGCACTTTGTGCAATCTGCAATGCACCCATTGTTTCATCAGTTGCGGACCGCAAAACCACACTCATGAGATGATGACCCTGGAGCAGGTGCGCAAGACTCTGGAGGAATCGAAAGAGTTAGGGGTCAGGGATTACTACATCACCGGGGGCGAGGTATTTATCAATCCGGAGATTTTTGAGATTCTGGAAGCCATTCTTTCCTTCGGTCCGCTGGACGTGCTCACCAACGGAACGTTGATTACCCAAGAGAAATCCATTAGGCTAAAGGAGATTCAAGACCGGTCGGATCACCCGTTGCGGTTTCGCGTCAGCATGGAAAGTTTTGACGAGAGAGAAAACGATAAAATTCGCGGAAAGGGCGCTTATCGGCGGGCGGTGGAGGGAATCCGTAATCTTGCGGAGTCAGATTTTTCGCCAATTTTGACGATTACCCGTAATTGGGATGAACAAGATGACGCTGAAATGGAAGGCAGGTTTCTCGACTTTTTAAAGCAGAATAATGTTCAAAAACCCCGCATCAAGATTTTGCCCGGATTCCTGCTCGGCAGGCTGGCGGAAAATATTCGCCAATATCAGGATGACGAGCATGTAACCGAAAAGTGTTTTGAATCTTATGACATGGCCAACCTGCAATGTTCCTCTTCCCGAATGGCAACCGGCAAGGGGGTCTATGTTTGCCCCATTCTGGTGGAACACGATTCAGCTAGAATGGGCGATACCATCAAGGACACTCTGCATTCCTTCCCTCTGGCGCATTCCGCCTGTTACACCTGCCGCGTCACTGGCATGACCTGCAAATCCTAACCTCCCTTACAGGGAGGGGAAATGTTCACGATCAATGAATTTACGCTTTACCTTTATTTATCATTGATAAGACCCTGTTCGGGCTACAAATCCTAACCTCGTCCCACGCGGGAGGAATATTAACGTTCGATGGGTTTTCACAGATAAAAACGGATGGGTTAAAAACCTCCTCAAGCTTTTTAAACGGGTCTGGGGAAATTTCCGGTCTGCGGTCTCCCTTTTCTATTGAGTCGCTTATGCCAAGCGTGATAGCATTACCTGCTTTCAATCCAATCAACACAAAATGTCGGCGTTATACGAAGTTCCTGGCTTGCCGACACGTCACAATATTAATCATCCAAACTTTTTCGGCAATAATTGATGGCTTTACTGCATTCCACCCTGACACCGCTGGGAAGCGCCGCCCGAGATTTTTCTCTTCCCGGAGTCGATGGGAAAGAATATTCTCTGGACTGCTTCAAGGACCAGCGTGTTTTGGTCGTTATTTTCATGTGCAACCATTGTCCTTATGTGAAAGCCGTTCTTCCTCGGCTGATCGATCTGCAAAATCAACTGGGCGACCAGGGAGCGCAACTGGTGGGCATCAATTCCAACGATACTTTGCGCTACCCCGATGACTCCTTCGATAATATGAAGAAAATTGCGCAGGAAAAGAAAATCTCTTTCCCTTATTTGTTCGATGCCACTCAGGAAACCGCCAAAGCCTATGACGCGGTGTGCACTCCTGACATTTATTTGTATGGCAAGGAGCGCACTTTGCTGTATAGAGGGCGGATCGATGATAATTGGGAGCGGTCGGAAAAGGTAAGCAAGAGAGATTTGCGGGAAGCTATCCAAACGGTACTTGCTGGAAAAGAAGTTTCAGGGGAGCAGATCCCATCAATGGGCTGTTCAATTAAATGGAAATAAAATTGAGAAGGCATAAATGGAAAAGATAAAAAAGTGGTTGTTTATTCTTGCGGGCGTGGTGGTCATTGGTTCCTTATTTGCCGATAAAATCATCGTTTTTTATATTGACTTGCTGTGGTTCGAACACCTGGGATTCGAAGCGGTTCTGTGGACCACCGTTGGCGCTCAATTGGGATTGGGACTGCTGATGGCGGTTTTGTTTTTCGCATTCACTTATTTTATTCTTCGCTCTATATATAATAAAACCTCGCATCTTCCCATCCTGCTTTCCGACCAGGTGAAAAGAGAGCTTCCCTTTTTGAACCTGATGGCATCGAACCTAAAGCCTCTCATCCTTTTGGGTCCTTTGGTGATTGCCGCGATGACGGGCTTTGTGATGTCGCAAAAGTGGGACACTCTATTGAAATTTATCAATGCCGTTCCCTTTGACCAGGTCGATCCTATCTTCGGCAGGGATTATTCCTTTTATCTGTTCCACCTTCCCTTATGGCTCCTTATTAAATCGGTTTTATGGGAAGGTCTGGTAGTGGTCGCCATCGGCGTCGGGCTGATCTATTTTTTCAAGCGCTTTGTGTACCTGGGTCCCAAGGGCGTTGTTATATTGCCCGAAGCCCGGCGAATCCTGCTGTTGTTGGCAGCTTTTTTCTTTTTATTGATGGCGGCCAATTTCTATTTCCAGCGGTTTGGCCTGTTGACCGAAGGCAATGGCACGGTGACCGGAATCGGTTATGCGGACGACTTTGGACGGCTTCCCCTGCTGGTTACCATGTCGTGGGTTGCCATTTTGGGCGCGGTTCTGAGTGTTCTCAGTATTTTTGCCGGTGGATTCAAAAAAGTCGTTTTTACCGCCGGTGGTCTCGCCATACTATTTTTTGGCGGCAACATTTACCCCACAATATTGCAGAAGCTTGTTGTCGATCCCAACGAACTGATAAAGGAAACTCCCTATATCGAACATACCATCGCCGGTTCTCTCCTGGGTTATGGTTTGGATCAGATAGAAAATCATGCCCTGGAAGGTTCGGCATCCCTCACCGCAGAAAATATTAAAGCCAACGCCGCGACCATCGATAATATTCGGCTTTGGGATGAGGAACCTCTGTTGGATACGCTGGGTCAGATCCAGGAGATTCGTACCTATTATCAATTTCATTCGGTGGACAACGACCGGTATATGATTGACGGCGTCTATCGGCAGACCTTGTTGTCGCCACGGGAACTGCTCGCCAGCAATCTTCCCAATCGTACATGGATCAACGAGCACCTGACATTTACCCACGGGTACGGGATTGCCATGACCCAGGTGAACCAGGCGACGCCCGAAGGCCTGCCGGTATTGTTGATTAAAGACATCCCCCCTCGGTCAAGTGTGGATTTGGTTGTCACCCGCCCGGAAATTTATTTTGGCGAACTTCCCAACGATCACGTTTTTGTCAATACGGGCACAAAGGAATTTGATTATCCGGAAGGGGAACAGAATGTTTATACCAATTACCAGGGCAAGGGGGGGGTCACCATAGGGTCTTTC
>JADFGI010000305.1 GCA_022567815.1 Nitrospinota bacterium | reverse complement strand
ATTTTTTAATCTATCGTATAGTGGTTTTCCATTGTAATAATATTTTTCAGGAACATTATCTTCCAGGATATCCGTAACCTTCACTGTAAGGTCAGTTTTACTTGGAAACATGAATTTGTCGTCATATTCTTTATTTTTAAATCCAACGAAGCTAAGCCGATATGAATCGACTCTTTAAAATCGTTTTGCGAATCAGCCACCTTACGAATTCTAATAAAATAATTGTCCTGCAACTTATCCATCATCGCCACTTCGCCTTCGCGGGAGGCGAGCCATTCAAGAAGAAACCATCTTCCAGATAGTCCTAAAATTTTTGGCCTGTCATTAACCCAATCAACTTCTATATTGAGCCACTCCGCAATCTTCACCGCATCCTGTTCCTGCGTGATCGTTTTTGATTCATTTTCCATGCCTGACAATATATACAACATGCCGATATTGTCAATAGGATAATCATAAAAACATTACAAATGTAATGTAACTAAAATTATTTTTAAAATTCCCAGCCTGCATTTCCCCAGTTTTACCTTCAGTGAACCTTCAGTGAAGCCCTTTCACTGAAATTATTTTCATTTTCCACATTCCCTTGCCCCGCCTGCATTTCCCCGGTTTTACCTTCAGTGAACTTTAAGTGAACCTTCAGTGAGATTTTCCAGCCGTTGCACCTTCTGTGCGTATTTCATTAAACTCTAAACAGTTTTAGGGCCACGAGCATTAACAATATTTTTCAAGAGGAAAAGAAATGTCTTGTGTTGAGTTACGAATTCTAATCGTAAAGACAGGGTTAAAACATTACCAGATTGCCAGAAAATTGGGTTGGCATTCATCCAAGCTCTCCTCGGTTCTCAACGAAACCTATCAGCCCTCTTCAATGGAGAAGGAAGACCTCGTGAGGGTTCTTGGTTGCAGAGTCGAAGATGCTTTTCCTTCTGGCAGGAAGGAGATCGCGTAATGGCACTGCACTACAAGCCGGCAGTCAGGAAAAGAACGGGCTTTAGCGATACTACACTCTGGCGACGCATCAAGGCCGGGGATTTCCCAAAGCCGAAACAAGTTTCTCCCAACAAAGTGGCTTGGACAGATATTCAACTTGATACATGGGAAGAATCACTACCAGAGGCTTTATGTGAGCTTCCCGAAAATCTTACAGGTGGACCAGCGGCAAGCGTTAAAAAACGCCTGGAGGGGAGTAGGGAATGAGCACCGTTGTCAAAAACTGGGTGGTCGATGTACTGGCTAGGGCTTTATACCAGGGCGATACAGGCTCTCAATACTGGCTTGCGGTGAGCGTTGGCTTTGTGTGGCGGGGGTTTAAATCGGCATGAAGAATAACGAAAATAACGAATGGTGGGCTCCACTCCGTAAAGGGCTTTTTGCTGATCCCACAGGAAAGCATTATCAACGCATGGGACCTGCTTTATGGCTTTATGGGTATCTCCATGAAGGTGCAGACTGGAAAACGGGGACGCTCGAAAGAAAATATGAAACGATCCACTTTGAAACCGGAATTTCAATTCGCAATCTTCAACGAATGATGAATCAATTAAAAAAATTTCGCTACGTTGAGGTCACCCGTAAAGCCCAATCCATGGTGATCCAGATAACAAAATGGCGTCCAATCACATCCGCCAATAATGGCGGGTCTCAAAAAGTGATCCGCCACATTTGTCCGAGTGATCCGCCACATTTGACGAGCACCGCCAATAATGGCGTATCTCTAAAGGGATATAAACAAAAGGTTAAACCATCCACATCCGCCAATAATGGCGGGTCTAACGAAAGCCTTTATCTAAACCCAAACATATATAGGGTTTTTGAACTCTGGAATTCCCTAAAAATTATCCAGCACAGGGAGTTTGAAAAATTCAAATCCTGTATTGAAACCAAATTAAAAAACTACTCGGAGGAAGAAATTATCCGGGCGATGAAAAATCTTAAATTCATCCTGGACAGCCAGGAACACTATTACTCTCACAAGTGGACTCTCGATAAATTCTTAACCAGGAAGGGAGTAATGGACAATTTTCTTGATCTTGATGGGGCGATGCAAAGCTTTGCGAAAAATTCAAACGGCAACGGTCAACGTTCCCAGGCGGAAATCAACAGCGCATCGACCGGACAGGTGGTTTTATGAAAACTTTCCAGGATTACGGCATCGACACGCGGGGGAAAACCAGCGGTGAAATTAAAACCACTTGTGAAAAATGTTCTCACACCAGGAAGAAAAAGACCGATCCTTGCCTTGCGGTGAATCTCGATAAAAAAACATGGTTCTGCCATCATTGCGAGTGGAGCGGCGCATTGAGCAATGGGAATGGTCGCAATGGGAGCGGTCAAAAATTCACGTCCAAATCCAAAACTGTCAAAAAACCTGAATATTCCACCACGGGCGGCTTGTCCGAAAAGGCGCGGGCTTGGTTTTATGAGCGCGGTCTCACGGATAAGGTTTTGGAGCGCAACGAAATAACCAGCTGTCTTGAATGGATGCCGCAAACCGAGCGGGAAGAAAAGTGCATTCGCTTCCCGTATCGCAAAAACGGCGTGGTTAACATCAAGTTCCGGGACGGCAATAAAAATTTTAAAATGGTCAAGGACGCGGAGCGGACCCTGTACGGCCATGACGATATCCAAGGAGATACCCTGATTTGGACTGAGGGAGAAATTGACAAACTATCTGTGGAGGTTGCAGGGATAGCCAGTTGCGTTTCGGTTCCATGCGGTGCGGCGGACAAACTGGATTTTCTGCAAAGCTGTGAAGAGCGGTTGGAACCGATTAAAAACCATATCCTTGCCTTGGACAATGACGGTCCTGGAAAAAAACTGGAAGCCGAACTTATACGCCGACTCGGTCCTGAAAAATGCAAACTCGTTACCTGGCCGGAAGGGTGCAAAGACGCGAATGACGTTCTGGTAAAACACGGGGCGGGAAAATTAAAAGAGTGCATTGAAAAAGCAAAACCCTGTCCCATCAAAGGGTTGTTCGATGTTGACGATATCCAGGAAAAAATTCTTGCGCTTTACGACAATGGCCTATCAGGGGGCGTGAATGTCGGTTGGCCTTCCCTCGTAAAATATTATTCTGTCCGTCCGGGCGAATGGACCTTGATAACCGGAATTCCATCGCATGGGAAAAGTGAATTTCTCGATGCCTTGCTGATAAACCTTGCTGAATCCCAGGGGTGGCATTTTGGCGTGTGTTCCCCTGAGAATCAGCCCTTGGAACTTCATGCCTCCAAGTTACTCGAAAAGCATATTGGCAAGCCATTCCGAAAAGGGGGTATTGCCCGAATGGACTCTAAGGAACTTTTATCGGGGATCGGATGGTTGGATGAGCATTTCACTTTTGTCTTGCCGGATGAAAAGGATTTGACGGTCGATGGCATTCTTTCATTGGCAAAGAGTTTAGTTTTTCGGAAGGGAATCAAGGGATTGGTCATTGACCCTTGGAATGAACTCGATCATAGCCGTCCATCCAATCTGACCGAGACGGAATACATTTCCCAAAGCTTAACCAAAATCAGGCGATTTGCCAGGACTCATGGGGTCCATGTTTGGCTGATTGCTCACCCGACAAAACTCATCAAAAACAGTTCCGGAATTATCCGGTTCCCAGTCCTTACGATGTCAGCGGGTCTGCGAACTGGAGAAACAAGGCGGATTGCTGTTTGACTGTTTGGAGGGACCTGACGGATTCCAATAGTCGGGAAGTGCAGATTCACGTTCAAAAAATTCGCTTTAAGGAAATTGGAAAAGTTGGAAAAGTAACTTTGATTTACGACTACCCAACGGGAAGATATTTCGATAAGGAAAACCCGTAAAGGACAAAGTTAAGAATTTCAAAACGGACTTTAAATCACAGGAGAAAAAAAATGCGATTAGCGATTAAAACAAATGAAACATTAGGCAATGAGTGTTGTTCAATTTGCGATGGAATTGCAAAGCTCACTGTCC
>JADFGI010000010.1:4769-18184 GCA_022567815.1 Nitrospinota bacterium | reverse complement strand
ACCTGCCTTGACAAAACAACCATCCCCGCTTGCACTGACCGCAAGAGCATTCTTCACTATATTGGATGCGACTGGTTGGGAAAAGAACGTTAAAAATTATTAATCTCTACCCCGCCACGTGCCCGCTACGCGGAAGGAAAAATTCCGTAGGAAGCAGGATGCGATCAGCCATAAACCCATCGCACGTTAGCACTGGGTCCAGCGTCACGCTGGCAGGGAAAAATCTACAAGGATGGAATCGGCAACACACTGTTTTAAGGTCTCGCCAATATCGAAATGAGGATCCATTTTCTGCGCGTCTGCGCTGGCCTGGGATAAATCATCTCCCGCCTGGCAAGAGTTCAGAAAAGACCATTGCCCCTGGGTCAGCGGTTGCAGGACCGCTTGATAGTCGTTTCGCCGAACCAGAAGCCAAACCCCTCCGCTATCAAGATCGACGGCGGGGTCACCTGTAAAACCTTCCTGATTGTTTTCCCAAATCCTATGAACCGGAAATTGCGAAGCAATCAACCGGCTGGCGGGATGGAGATGAAACTTCAATTGATCCTGCTGGCCCTCAGGGACCAGGGCCAATCGGTCACTTTGCAGAGGAAGATGATCCTCTGAAAAAAAGACCTCATGGCAGGCCCATTCCAACTTAGCCACATCAGGCAAATAGACCAACTCCCGCGCTGATGGAAGTTCAGCGATAAACTCAGCCAGTTCTCCGCCGAAATTGTGCAGGTTCCCACTTTTGGACGGTGTTTGCCGGATGAATTCCTCTGCCAGACGATCAAAAAATTCGGCGCCCACGAGTTTGATAATCACCGGATACGCTATCTTCAGCGCATCGGTCAAGCATCCGAACACATTTTTCCGGTAAATATCAAGTTGCCTGTTCGAGCTTATTTCGCCATCCACAAGGTTTTGGGTAAAATTCGCATCTTCCCCGCTGTTGTTGAAGATGGCGGTCGCGAAATCAATTTGCAGGTCACGCAATGTGTTCATGATTCCCACCAGTGCCCCTTACAGGGGAGGAAAAGTGGGGGGCTGGCGTTCGCTGTGCTCACGAGCCCCGAAAAAACGTTGCACGGCGTGAGCAAACTCGCCCTCCACGGAGGAGCCAGCGTCACGCTGGCTACGGCTTTTAAATGATAACCTTTGTCGGATACCCCGTCCGCTTGCGGCGGGGTCGTCCATTATCCATCAGGATGGCGTCCGCTTTTCGCGCTTCCGCAAGCAGGACGGAAAGTTCCGGGATGTCCGTATCCCATTCGATGAGAGTCGGCACCTCGCCAAATCTTTTCAAAGCCTGTCGATAAAATTCCCATACCTCGGCAAAGACCGGTTTGCCGTGGGTATCTATCAGGCAATCTCCGTTGTCGTCGAAACCGGCAAGATGAATTTCCTGAACCGCGTTTAACGGAATGGACTGGAAATAAATTTCGGGATCGAATTTATGGTTGACTGCATTGACGTAGATGTTGTTCACATCCAGTAAAATACCGCACCCCGTTCGCCGGGAAACTTCAGCGATGAATTCCCATTCGGGAATGGTGGACTGCTTGAATTGCAGGTAACTGCAAACATTTTCAATCAATAAAGTCCGGCCCAGGAATTCCTGAGCCCGTTGCACCTGTCGGCAAAAATGATCCAACGCCTGCTCCGTATAAGGAATCGGCAGGAGGTCGTTTAAAAAACGGCCATTCACCGATCCCCAACAAATATGCTCGGACACGAAATCCGGCTCAAAGCGGTCAATAAGAGATTTCAGGCGATCCAGATGGTCCCAGTTCAACGGGTCGGTAGAGCCAAGAAACAAGCCCACTCCGTGCAGGCTCAAGGGATAGTGGTCGCGGATTTTTTCCAGATAGAAAAGCGGTTGCCCGCCGTCGCCGAAAAAATTTTCGCTGTGGACTTCCAACCAGCCGATTTTGGGACGTTCTTCGAGAATTTCCCGGTAATGCCGAGCCCTCAACCCAATCCCGGCCACAGCCGGAATTGGATCGAGAGATCTTTTCGCGCCGTGGGGGTTCATGCTGGCTTGGTGGAACCGCCCGCAATTTTATCGCAAGTGCCGTGCGGAACCACAATAAAGGATGCCTTATCCCCATCCTTCGAGGCTTTTCCCTTGCACCCGTGTATGCCGCTTTTGCAATCGTTCATTCCCGCCTTGGCAATGCCGTAGCATTTTTCACCTTCCATCTTCATCTTCATTTTTCCATGTTCGTCACCCGCCATGGAAGGATTTCCAACGGCTAAAAATCCCAGAGCAACCACTCCGGCGATAGCGGATCGTAAAGCAAAATTCTTTTTCATGAGGCCTCCAAAAAATAACGATTAAAAAAACACGCAATTTTAAACTGGAGTCATGTCGGAAGTGAGGAACACAACCTTACACTTTTTTACGATTTTTTCTCAACCCCAGGCTTCCTGGAATCGGTCGAAAAACTCGTCATTTAACGGCGTGGCGCCGAGGAGGGAGGGTTTCTGGTAGGTGGTGAATCCATGAAAATCACGACTGCCGGTCACGATCAATCCCATCTTATTAGCGAGGTTCGTGTAAAACTCGACCTTGTTGATTTTTTCATGGTAGGGGTAAAGACATTCCAATCCCAACAAGCCAAATGATTTCAACTCATCCAATTGGGCGGGAATATCCTCATAATCTCTTCCCTTATCAGGATGGTACAGCGAATAAGTCCGTTCCCCAGGATGCGCAATGACCGGAACGCCGCCGCATTTTCGGATGAGAGCGATGGCGGTTTGGACATCCAGGTTTGTTCGTTCCACATTGTATTGCACCAGATAATGCTCGAAAGCCTGCCCCGTCGTCGGAACGATTCCCAATCGGACCATTTCCCGCGCCAGATGGGGGCGGGCCAATACGCCTTCCGCCGCTTTCCTGACATTCTCGAAAAGAATTTTGCCTTTGAACTTTTCCGGAACCACGCCGTTGATACGGTCGATCAGTTCACGCATCCGGAGCACCCGTTTTTCAGCCATCGCGGCCACGGTTTCCGCCAACTCGGTGTTGATGGAGTCCAGCGATTTGAAATACGCCAGAAGATGGACATTGAAATCCTGATACCGGGTGGTGATTTCGATTCCTGGGAAAGCGGAAATTTCCGTACCCTGCGCCGCCTGAACAAATTCTTCAATGCCCTCGAACGTGTCGTGATCGGTCAGGGACAATATCGAAACCCCGTTTTTCCGGGCGATGCCGACAAGTTCGGTGGGAGTGAACTCGCCATCCGAAAACGTCGAATGCATGTGGATTTCAGATTTTCTCATAGTTCTCGAAGTCTATCAGGGATGCTGGCAGGTTCCAAAGTTTTTCGGATAAAAAAGCGCCTCCGCCCCAAGCCGTCGGCTTGGGGCTAGTGAGCGAAGTGTACCCCTTGTATGTTTTCAAGGAGGCACATTTATAGTATTGATGTACCTTGTATATTTTCAGGGCCTCGCGTAGCGTCAGGCCCAAGCTTCCTCCCCACGTAGTGGGGTCAGGCCCAATTTTCCTCCCCGTGTAACGGGGTTCCTCCCCGCGTAGCGAGGATTGCTTTACCGGAAAATATCAGATAATCTTGGGATAGGTATCAAAAAGGATTACGTCTCTCATGATCGAAATTTTCACACCAAAAAATTTAAATTTTTTCAGCAATTTGGCCTTAAATTCCTTCCGGGTCCGAACAACCGGACTCCTGATTTTATGGGGTGTTACAACCTTTTTTGTCTCGGGTATGGCCTCTTCCCCGATGGATGAAACAAAAAAGAGGTCCGGGCAAATCCTCATCATTTATTCCGGCAATACCCTGGGCGAACTGAAACCCTGCGGATGTTCCAGGGAGGAAGATCAGGGCGGATTCGAGCGGCGGGTGAGTTACTTGAAAGAGGTTCGAGCCGAATCAAAAAATGTTCTTTTGGTGGACACAGGCGACAACTTCAAGGAACCCACCAGGCAGGGAAAAGTGAAAGCAAAATATCTCCTGAAAGCCATGGAGGAAATGGAATATGACGCGGTCATGCTGGGAGATCACGATTTTGTTTACGGGAATCCCTTCCTCAAGGAGCAAAAGGCCATTCCCTGGATATTGAGTAATATCGAAATGAACACCTGGCCGCTTCCCAAAATGCGGATCAAGAGCTTCGACAATGGGTTAATAGCGGCACTCATTGCGGTGGCCGACCCGGACCTGTTTTACGGAAGCCATCATGCGCAAACCACCATCACCAACACTAAAGAAGCCGTACAATCGCTATTGCGCCAATTAGATGCTGAAACGACTCCCGATCTTGTCGTGCTACTGACCCACATGGAGCGGGAAAAAGCCTTGCGGTTTCTGGATGTGGAGGGTGTGGATGTGATCATCAACGGTCATATAGAAAAAGATACCGATCTCATCGACATGGAGCCGGTACGGAAAGACGGAAAGATTTTCGTCCAGCCCGGTCCCCGTGGACAAAAAATGGGAGAACTGCGCGTCACCATTGACTCTCGGGGAAAAAAATCGTTTGAACAGGAAATGGTTCCCTTGAGCCCCAAAATTCCCTTGGACCCCGAAATGGTTCAATTGTATGATAAATACAATAAGGAAGTGGAGAACATGTTCTTCGCCTCTTTGTCCGAGCGCAAGGGCAGGAAGAAAAAAGTGTTCGCGTCAGAAAAGATATGTAAAACCTGTCATCCCAAAATCCACCAGACCTGGGAACATTCCCGGCACGGTCATGCTTATAATACCTTGAGGAAAATCAACAAGGCTTTTGATCCCGAATGCCTGGTTTGCCACGTCGTTGGATTGAACGAGCCGGGGGGGTTTATCAGTGAAATCGATACCCCCGATCTCATGAACGTGCAATGCGAAGTGTGCCACGGGCCGGCGTTGGAACATTCCCAGGCGCCAACTGCAGGATTCGGTAAAGACGCAAAACAAGCCTGCAAAAAATGCCACGTCAAAAATCACAGTCCCCGGTTCAATTTCGATAAATACTGGAAAAAAATAAAACATTAACCCTCGTTTAAAATCTTATAGAATGACACCCATAAGGGTATCAAAACCATATTCAGGAGATACTTATGAAATACCTTCTTACCATAATTTTATCACTCGCTTTCCTGATTCCAGTTTCCGCAGGCGCGGACGATAAAATCCGTGGCAATTATGAAGTGATCGGTGACCTGGAGAAACTCAAGGGGGCTAAAAGTATTGAATTAAAGGAGTTTTTCAACTTCTCCTGTGGTCATTGTTACCAGTTTCTGGAGACCTCCAAAGGGCTGAAGGCTAAATATAAGGACAAACTACACCACATAAAATTTCCCATCTACTGGGGCAATCAGACCCCCTATCCTTCTATGGCATTCTATATTGCTGACGGATTGGGAATGGAGGAAAAGTTCACTCAGGAGCTTTTCGACACTAATTTCAAGCTGAATATAAATATTTTTCAGATCAGGGTGATTAACTTTCTGGCCAAAGAACAAGGCATCGAAAAGGAAATGGAAGCAGGAATGAAATCCGCCAAAATCAAGGCAAAAGTCCAGAATTGTCTGGATTTAGCCAAGAAATACAATGCCAACGAAACGCCGACCCTCATAATCAACGACGTATTAAAAGTGACACCCAGCATGGCGAAAGGTGATGTGGATGTAATGACTAAAAATTTAGACCTTATTTTTCAAGACGTTTTGAGTTATAATTAATAAACTTCACAAACCAGTTTGCCGGATTTTCAGGGATAATTTGACGCAATCTCATGACTACTGAACAGGGGATTTGTTTCCATGGCCAAAACCATTAGTAAGAGGTTCTTAGGCGGTATCGCTGTCATTCTCTTTACCATCCTGCTTGTTTTGCCATCAGGCAACTCCAGGGTGGAGAATCTTCTGATACCCGACGCCCACGCTGGCTTTTTCAACAAGGATTTGGAATTATTTGACGAAGTCATCGATTTGATTGCCGATAAATATGTCTATTCTCCCGATTTTAAACGATTATTTTCCGCCGCCATTGATGAAATGCTGGTTGCCGCCGATCATGACCGTTTCAATGTGAGAAAAACCTCCACGGGCCAAATTATCAAGGCCAATAAACACCAGGTCCAATACAACCTGAATTATGACCAGGCCCATGATTTGGCCTCTTTCAAAAAGGTCTATCATTTCCTGCTCGATGAATCGCATGGAAGGTACACCAAGGAACAACTGGAAACCGCCGCGGTTATCGGCATCATGAATTCCCTGGACCCTTATTCGCAATATTTAGACAAGAGTTCCTTCGACAAGTCGATGCGGGATACGGAAGGGAAGTATGGCGGACTCGGAATGATCGTCACCCAAAAGGACGATCAACTCATGGTCGTCAAAACCATGAAAAACGGACCGGCCCAACGCGCCGGAATTCTGTCCAATGACATTTTTATCAGGGTCAATGGCAGGAATGTCAAGGGAATGCAAATTCATGATCTGGCTGAAGTTCTCCGCGGATACCCAAACACCAAGGTCACCATCTCCCTGAAGCGGCCGATTGAAAATGGATCCCGAACCTACACCCTGACCCGCGAAATCATTTCCATTGAAACCGTCGAATACCAGACCCTTGACAAGGGTATTGGCTACATCAAAATCAACAGTTTTTCCAAGCAGACAAATGACCAATTAAAAGAATCCCTGGCGCAGGCAAAAGTTGATGGGGTGAAGGCTTTTATCCTCGATTTGCGGGGCAATCCCGGCGGCCTGCTGAATCAGTCGGTCAAAGTGGCGAGTCATTTTCTTTACCGTAACCGTATGATCGTTTACACGCAAGGGCGCAGAAAAAGCGATTACAAGGAATACCGGGCGCAATACAAGAACAGCCTGCTCCATATGCCGATCGTTGTCCTTATCAACCGTCACAGCGCCAGCGCATCGGAGATCGTTGCCGGCGCTCTCCGGGATTCCGGGAAAGCCCTGATAATAGGAGAAAACTCGTACGGAAAAGGATCGGTGCAAACCATTTTCCGGATCAGTAACGGGTCCGGCCTGCGGCTCACCACCTCAAAATATTTCACCCCTTCGGGAATAGATATTACCGAGCATGGGATCGTTCCCGAAATCAAAATCGTCAAGGAAATCGTCAAAGGGGAAACCATTGGACCGGAAAGTATAATTCAGGGGGAGAAAGGCCTACGGACCCCTTCAATCCAACTGCGGGAAGCGGATCTGGAAAAGTTTTTCAAGGAAATTGACACAAAGACGGTAAAGGAACCCACACAGGTGAAACAGGTTGAACGGATGGAAAATGATATCAATCTTCGATTCGCTCATATGCTCCTCAATAATTTAACCATTGCCAATAAGAAGCAAACGCTTGACAAAGCAAGGGAAATCGCGGCAAATATACATTATTGATTAACCAGTCTAAAAATTTGCGGCGAATGGAGTTTTTCGATGAATATTATCAGCATTGATTATGAAAAAGAAACCGTAGAAAGTGATTTTTTCGTTTGGAAAATAATTTCAAATAACAATAACAAATTCCTCCTTCTCCAACGCGAAGATAATGGCAGGTTCCGCGCCGCCGAGGCAGATGTCAAAAAGAAACAGCTTTGGGAAGTTAAAGAAATCTCCTACCACGGACCCAATGGGGAAAAGTTTTTCTACGATGAAGAATCCGGCGTTTTAGGCTTTTGACCCCTTACAAGGGAGCCCCACAGGGGAGGAAAAGCCTGCTTCGCAGGGGGGCTGACGTTCGCTTCGCTTGTGATATTCCTTCACGTTGCCTTCATGCCCCTGTGATATCCTCTTCATTAGCTTTCATGCCCCGCAGGGGTAGAAGGGGTACACCAGCCCAAAAAAACCCCGAAGAAGTTTAGTAAATTTGAAAAATTTACAGATCGTCGTTGCGAGGAGCGTCAACGACGAAGCAATCCAGAGTCCTGGATCGCCGCGCCGCTTGGCGGCTCGCGATGACGTAATAGAGGGCTTGTGGCCTATCCTAGTGGAGTGATGGTAGTCAAGGAAAAATTGATTCTTTGGCAATTTTGAACAGGCCCTAATAAAGTTTAAGAGATTTCAGGTGGGCCAGAGTTTTCTTCAACTCCGATTTGGTTTGGTCTGACAAAAAATTCCCTCTCAGATCCAGCTTTTGCAATTTCGGAAAGGAATCGGAGTTCGCGAAAGCCACCGCACCCGCATCGCGGACCTCGTTCCAGCCCAGCTGAATTTCCACCAGATTGGGAAAGTTAGTGGCTTGAGAGAGCGTAACCGCGCCGTTATCGGCCAGGAAGTTATGCCTTAAAATCAGAGTCTTCAGTTTTGGCAAGGTGGGAAACTGGGTTAGAATTTTCGCGCCTTCTTCCGTGATATCGTTGTACCTCAATTCGATCTTGGTTACTTTCTGCAACCATTTTTGCTGACCGAGTATTTTCAGTCCTTCATCCCCGATCTTCTTTCCCGATAAATTCAGAAACTTTCCTCTTCTTTGCAGGCCTTCTTTAAATATCTTTTCAAAATCGAGGGGTTCAATTTGATCTAAAAACTGAGCATGTCCCGTGAATGGGATGCCCAAAAGAACTAAAATTAAAAAGAGCCGAATGAAATGAAAAAATTGTTTTCGCCTCATAAATCTTAATCTTCCGAATCGTCAATTCCGGATTTATTGCCTTGGCCTTCCAGTTCATCCCAGCTGGAAGCATCTTCGTCATCTTCAAAATCTTCCGGATACATAAAATCTTCGATGTCGTCAAGGTAAAGATGGCAAAGGCGGGTCCTCGATTTACTTTTTTGCAGAGCCTCCAGACCCTTGCGCCGGACCCGGTTCGAGGTCATAAAAAGGTGTTTCAATTTGGATAAGGTTTTCGATTCCGCAATGGCGATGGCTCCCTCATCTTCGACCAGGTTTCCATATAGGCTCAGCTTTCTTAATTTTGACATATTTTCTGATGTAGCAATGGCTTTCACCCCATCGTCACCGATCACGTTTCCATAAAAATCCAGATCGGACAAATTCTTGAAATTGTCCGACTCGGCAATGGCGATCGCGCCTTCGTCACTGATATTATTGTTCGGCAGGCTGAGCCGCGTAAGCCGCCTGAGACTTTTCGACTTGGACAGGGTGACAGCGCCCTTGTCGCCAATATTCTGATTGCTAAGATCGAGATGCTTTCGATCCGGAGTTAAAAATTGTTTGATCAAATATTCTACGCTTGCCACGGGAACCCCTTTAAAATGCTTAACGAAAAATTAGTATTATGTCAGGTTAAAGTATATCACAAACACTCGGCCCTTCAGAAAACTTGGAGGACCGCTGATATCATTACAGGAACTGCTTTTCCACCAGGGCGATTTCCTGCTTTTTGGAACTCACCCTGCCATTCACCCTGGCATCCCTGAGGGCCTTGAATACTTTTTGGAATACAGGGCCGGGGTTCACGCCCATGCGGATTAAATCATCTCCGGTGAGCGACAATTTCGCTTGCCCCTGGTATTGAGTTACGAAAAGGGTGGCGTATTTATTGACCCTGTCATCGCCTAGCGCGGCTAATAAGAAAATGATCGCCTCCGGGGAAAGCGGGGAAAAAATATCGTAAATCTCAGGAGGTGACAAATCCTTTTTCGTTGCCAAAAGACGTTGGGCATCCGCACAAGTTTCCAAATCCATTCCCAGCCGTTTTCGCAACCGCATGGGAACCTTTAACCGTTCGACCGCCTGGTCAATCGCCGGGTTGTCCAGATCATAAAACAAGCCCATGAAATAAATAAACCAAGTCTCAGGGGACTTGGCAAAGGGTATTATTTTTGCCCAGGACAAGACACTCTCCACTCCATCCAGGATTTCCAGGCCGCGAATATTTGAAAGCATCTTCGGGGAAATAAACTGCAAGAGGGAAAACTCCCGCATCCGCCAGAGGCAGGACACAGGCTTGCTTTCTTTCAATATGAGAATAATTTCATTTAATAAACGCGAACCGCTCAATTGATCCACAAGCCGTTTTTTAACTGCGATTTTAATAAACGCGGTCGTCTGTTTGCCAATCTTGAACTGATTGCGTTGCTCGAACCGGATGGCTCGGAATATTCTTGAGGGGTCTTCGATAAAACTTAAATTATGGAGCACCCGGATCACCCTGTCCTTGAGGTCTCTCTCTCCGTTGAAATAGTCAATGAGAGCGAAGGCACCCTTTCCCGTCAACTGAATAGCCAGGCAGTTGACAGTAAAATCGCGGCGAAACAGGTCGGCTTTGATGGAGCTTTTCTCGATGGTTGGAAGCGCCGCCGGATGTTTATAGAATTCCATCCGCGCCGTGGCCACGTCGATGCGGAACCCGTCTTCCAGAATAATGACTGACGTGCCAAATTTGGCATGGCTCTTCACCCTTCCCCGAAGTTCAGCCGCCAATTTACCGGCAAAACTGATCCCATCCCCTTCGACAACGATATCAACATCCAAGTTGCCGATGCCAAGCAATAAATCGCGGACAAATCCACCCACGACATAAACGGCACATTTTTCTTCATCGCCTAACCGGGCAATGGATTCCAATAGAGCCATCATTTTTTTATCCAACCGCTCCTTCATCAGGCTCTTGACATTCTTATGGCCTCTCCTGTCCTTGCCCCATCCGGCTTTACCGAAATTTTCATCTTGGCTCAAATCCACTTGCAGAACACGAAGCAGGTCTCCCCGGCTGACGATGCCCGCCAAGTGGCCATTTTCACCATCCACTACCGGGATAAGCTTTTGCTTCTCTTCGATAATGACAGGAGCGATGATTTTAAAATAAACATCGGGAGCGGTGACTGAAAATTCCCGGATCATTAAATCCGCAGTGGTGGTTTCACCCAATTTGTGGTGAAGGGCCTTTTCCACGATTTGCCGGGTGATCAACCCGATGGGGACATCGTTGTCGATCACCGGTAGCGTATTCAGGTTGAACAGGGTCAATGTTTTTTCAACGGTCTTAATGGTATCTTCCTTGCGCACGGTGACCACCGGGAAATGCATGATATCCCTGACCAGGGAAAGAGGTTCCACCTTTTCATCCAGCACCTCCAACAACTTTTCCTTGACCTGCACGAGCGTCATTTCCCGAATGCTCGCGGAAGCGGCATTGGCGTGGCCCCCGCCGCCAAACTCGCGGGTCACTTCCGCGAGGTCGATGGCTTTGGTCCGACTGCGTCCGATCAAATACACCCGCCGGTCCATGCGAATCAGCGCCATCAAGGCGGTAAGATTTTCCAACTCCATCACCCGGTTGACCACATACGCCAAATCCTCAACAAAATGATCCGCCGTTGCCGTGGCGAGCGCAATTTCCACTCCATTGATATTAAACGACTCGATATTTCGGATAAGATCGTTGAACACGTCCAACTGCTCCTGATTCAATCGCGATTGAATATATTCGGCCACCACATTCAGATCCGCGCCCAACCGGACAAGTTCCGCCAGGGCCAGCAAATCTTCGGAAGTGGTGGATGCGGACACCAGGGAATGCGTGTCCTCGTGAATTCCCAATGCCATCAGGGTGCTTTCTTCGCGGTTCAGGGTGATGCCGTTTTCCGCAAGAACTTCCATCATGATAGTGGTCGCCGCGCCGCGTTTTTTTATAACCGCTTTAGACGCCTGAAGGCGATTGCCCGCTTCAGGATGATGATCGTAAACATGAACCTCGACGCCGGGCTTTTGGATCAAGGATTGGAAAACACCAATTCGGGCAGGATTCTGCGTGTCCACAAGAACCAATAAAGAAACCTTGTCGAGGTCGATCTCTTTTATCCTTGAAATCTCGAACACGGAATTCATCTTCTTCAAATATCGATGCACCATTTTTTCCGCCGACCCGGAAAAAACCATCCTGGCCTCAGGATATAGTTTTTTCGCGGCCACCATGGAAGCCAGGCAGTCAAAATCCGCGTTCAAATGTGTGGTAATCACTTGCATGACAAACTTGTTTTTGGGGTTTACAAACCGTCATCGTCCCCCGAAACCCGTATTTGGGTTTGGAAATCAACTTTCCGGGGCAGGGAACATATTTTATTATCGCAGGCCCTGAACTCGATTTTACCGGAAATAGTAAACGTTCCGGGTTTTAAATCTGGGGGAACGATCAGGTTTCGGTGAAACTGCACGGAGTCCTCATGAACTTTTACTACCTGATCCAGGGCTTCATCCAGGGTGATGACGGGTTTGGGTTCCATCCATTCCCCTTCCGGTTGAAAAACATTCTCCTCAAAACGAATTTGCGTGGCCAACGATTCACCCTTACTTTGCGCTTCCAGGGAATAAATGTGCCATCCCTGGGCAAGCTTTAGCAATAAATGCAGGTCGAAGGCCTGCCCCGGTTTTACCAAAATGGGATCGGTTAGAGCCGTCACACTCACATTGCCAATGTCATTTCTGGAGCGGGAAAAATCTTCAAAGGACTGAAAGGCTAAAACGGAGGATGGTAAAAAAATAAAAGCGGCAATGAGCAGAATACTCCATCCTGCCGGGACGTAAAAAGGAGATCGCTGAAATGGACCGGTCAAAAACATGCAGGTTCGCTCACCTCAACACGGCTTGATTCCCACCAGTGGGTTTTATACCCCGCCCCGCAACGCGGGGAGGACCCCGTTACACGGGGAGGAAAAGCCTGCTACGCAGGGGGGCTGACGCTCGCTTTACCCCTACGGGGCATGAAGGCAAAGGTCGAATATCACACGCTCACGAGCCCCTGGGATTGAGAACTATTAATTCTTCAAAACCCATCGCACGTTAACACTGGGTCCAGCGCCATGCTGGCCGCTTGCGGCGGGGTCGTTCATTAAGAATGAAAAACTGTTTGAATCGATAGAGCGCGTTAGCGAATCAGTTTGGCTTCGGCACGGGATAAGGCGAGATATTTTTCGATGACTTCAACAAACTTATCACTGGAAACCGCTCCAGAAAACATCTCCCCCGAAACGGTCCCGTTTTCGAGATCATAAAGTCCCAAAATAAACGTTGGCGTGCCTTGAATACCCAGCCGGGCTCCTTCGCGCATATCTTCCGTAACGCGGGTTTTGTATTTTCCATTTTTCCAGCAAGTTTGAAACTCCTTCAAATTTTTCACGCCCGCCTGTTTGGCAAGTTTAATGAGTTCGATCTCGGTCAATGCGAAAGAGGCATCATTAATGTCATACAAGACGGATTGCATTTCCCAAAATCGATCCTGATCTCTCGCGCACTCGACTGCTTCGGCAAGGATTTTTGCTTCTTTATGAAACGGCAAGGGAAAATGACGATAACCGAACTGGACTTTTGTGGAATAAGTTTGGCGAATCTTTTTCAAGGTCTCCTGGACTCGCTTGCAAAACGGACATTGAAAATCTGAGTATTCCAGAAGAAACACCTTCCTGGAATCATTTGAATCTTCTCTGGCCCACAACATGGCGCTACCCACCCCTGCTACCGCCCGAAAATCATTGGGCGGTTTTAAAT
>JADFGI010000010.1:0-4759 GCA_022567815.1 Nitrospinota bacterium | reverse complement strand
AAGAATCCCTGTAGGCCTTCTGCAGATACTCGCGAATCTCGTCCCTCATTTTTTCAGGACTGCCCAGCCCCTTGACTCCGGGGGTATTTTCATAAAACCGGGCAATTTCTTTTTCCTTAACCGCACGTACTTCGTCCTTTAAAAATTCAGGATGCTTTTTGCCAAGCTGTTGAAGAATTTTTTCCTTCAATGCACTGGACTGCATTTCATGAAGCCGATACATGGCATCGTGCATCTGCACATTTTTCAGATCGTTCATCATGAGATATTCGCCGTCCACCGTAGCCACAACGGGATTATTGGTGTAAATTTGAACGGGTTCTGGGTCGGCAAACAAATAGGGAGGAAGTGTACTCAAAAACGCTAATGCCAGCAAAAGAGGGAACAACCTGCGGATTTTTATCGTGGGTAATGAATTTATAATGTTCACAATGGAAAATGGAGTTGGAATTAATTTTTCAAAGGTCACCACAATAGGGCCGCAATCCATCTTAAATTCATATCTCCAGCCTTTACCGATTTGACTCCTGAGAACCTGACACAATTATTATTGCCCAATTAGCATCCCCTTCACAATTAATTTTATTTAATAAAAAGGATCAATTTCAGACAATCATCCTGCGGTTAAAGAAGCTTCCGGGTTAAGAAATTTGTGGCAGTTGTCAGCCAGTTTCAAAAAAGCTTTAGCGGCGATGGAATCGGGCTTCGATAATACAACCGGTTCTCCACTGTCCGAACAAATGGTAATATCCATGTCCAGCGGGATTTTCCCTAAATAAGGGAGAACCAGTTCCTCGGCCAATTTTTCTCCTCCGCCGGTTTTAAAAACATCAATGTCCTTGTCACAGTGGGGACAAGTGAGAGTGCTCATATTCTCGATGACGCCCACAATCGGTACATTACTGTCCCTGGCAAATGAAATCATCTTTCTTGCATCTAGCACGGCCAAATCCTGGGGCGTGGTCACGATTATGGCGCCGTCCACTTCTCCAATAAAATCGATGATGGTGATCTGCTCGTTTCCGGTTCCGGGAGGAAGATCAAACAGCAGATAATCCAATTCGCCCCAATTGATATTTCCCAGAAGTTCGATGATAAAATCGTATTTAACCGCATCGCGCCAGGCAATGTGCATATTGGGGTCCTCGATCAGGAACCCCAGGGAAGCGACTTTCAATCCATTTTTCGTTTCGTAAGGATCGATCCCCTCATCCGTGGCCTTTAACCGAACCTGTTCGGCATTCAACAACTTGGGAATATTGGGACCATGTAAATCCGCATCGGCAAGACCCACCTTGAATCCCTTTTCGACAAGTGCGATGGCAAGATTCGTCGTCACCGTACTTTTACCCACGCCGCCTTTGTTACTGCCGATGATCAGTTTGAACTTGATATCATTCATCCTTTTATTGACAATCCAACGGTTGTGCTCGTTTTTGTCGGCCTTGCAATCGGTATCATTATTGAATTCACACATCTCGCATGTATGAAGGAGCCTGCATTCTCCTGTTACAACCATCATGTCCTCCTATAAGGTTCAAAAGTGATCTGGAACAGACCACTTGGTACGTCCAACCTTTTGATTATTCCTGTTTGTCAAAAAAATTGCTAGGTTAATAAAAAGAGGTTATTTAACAATCATTTTGATGTCAAGGGAAATAGGCGGAATTTTAATTGCGGGTAATATTGTATTCGCCATCCCCACAACCTCTTTTTTGATGAAGTGAAAATCCGCTCCCTGGATTGAAGGTCAAACCACCCTCCACACTCTCAAGGAAAAGGGATGTTTCTTTAGCCGGGAATATCCTCAAAGCGATAAAAGTTTTTGGCAAAATAAACCCCACAGTTTCACCTAGCCAACCTGACATATGGACATCTCTAAAAATTCAAACTGGATTATGAGCCAACCCCATCTATTGATGGGTTGGTGATTGCAAAGGCCAAAAAATATCAATTGTTAGAGATCCTTATATTAAAACTTCAATTATTTTGAATCTACTTCCTGCATTTTCAATCTTATACAAACCCTATATTTTTTTTGAATTCACTTTCATTTCATAAATTATTTTTATAATATAACTGAAACCATCCATTTATATTTAGTTTAAAGCTTTATTGGTCAGTATTATTGGGAGGTTCTAACAACCCTGTTTTTTTAAGGAGTCTTGGCATTATGCAACATTTTTCTGTTAAATTTTTCACCCTCTTGGCAATTCTATTCGTATTTGGCATTACATCGGCATCCGCGGACAATTCAGTGAAAATTACTGAGCCACCAAACGGCGCAGTCGTTTCGAGTCCTGTTAAAGTTTGCATGGAAACTCAAGGTGTTGAAGTTGAGCCGGCTAAAAATGGTGTCAATAAAGGCAAAGGCCATCACCATCTTTTAATCGATGTTGACCTTCCCAAGGACCTCAGCAAACCCATCGGAAAAGATGCCCAGCATGTCCACATGGGCGATGGCTCTACCTGCAAAGAGCTTAAGTTAGCCGCTGGCAAACACACCATCCGTGCGTTATTCGCAAATGGCGGGCATGTGCCTTACGACCCTGCGATCACGGCTGAAACCAACGTCACAGTAAAATAACTTCGGGATGCGTAACAAATTGAATGCTGTCCCATTTGGGACAGCATTTTTTTTGCCCGCAAATTACCCTGCCTTACCCCAATCCCAAAAACCTCCAGGCAATACCTTTTAACACTGGATAAGTCCCTGTTTTCCAGGGCAAAATTTACCCATCTCGCAATGAACGACCCCGCCGCAAGCGGACAAGGATCCAACAAAGTTTTCATTTAAATACCGTGGCCAGCGTGGCGCTGGACCCGAATGGCAAATACTTTCTTTGCCAGCTAACGTTATCTCGACCAAACGAGTTTTTGCCTGTTGCCCCTACGGCTAGTAGCCACGGGGTATGAAACCCACTTGTGGGAATCGAAATGGGTTGTAATCATCGCGTTTAACTTATAAAATATTTTCAACCCAAAATGGTTTATCACTTAAATTTATGACCCGGTTTTTGGAACCAGAGCTGGAAATCAATTGATTCCAATGAACGCCCATTTATGAACAAAATAATTTCAAAGATAGCATTTCTTTTATTGACAGGTTTCCTGCTTGTTGCCTGTTTTTCTTCTCAGGTATTTGCACACGAAGTCAACAAAAGCGCAATTGTCCTCCTGGTCTGCAAAAGTAAATCGGGAACAACGATTTCTACTGGGACCGGCTTTGTCGTCAAACCGAATGGAACGCTGATAACCAATTACCATGTCCTTGTGGATTCTGCTTCGGTGAACGCAATTTTCTCGAATGGTGACATTGTGCCTGTTGAGAAAATTTTGAAAGTGGACCGCATCAAGGATTTTGCGGTATTAAAACTGAAAGAAGGATTTTACTCCACCCTGGAAATCGGCGATTCCCGCAATGTCCGGGCCTACGATTATTCCAGCGCATTGGGGTATTTGACTCAAAACGTCAGGGAAGAAGGCAACCGGGCAAAAGGCAAGATCCTGCAAACCTACGGTTTTGTTTTAGGAGTCCACCCACAGGCGTTCCCGGATTTTGCCTATCTTTACACGACCACGCCTTTTGGACCGGGCTTCAGCGGCGGACCGGTTGTGGATAAAAACAATAAAGTGGTGGGAATCGCCACCATTGAGGGACGGGCGATCAACCTCGCATTGCCCATTCATGAGGTCCAGCCCTTTCTCGATGAAACACAGGCGATGACCTTTGAACAGCTTTTACAGGAAGACCGTCAATCCAGCGAAGCTATGTATTACCGAGGCAATTTCGCCCTTTACGCCCAGGGCGATCTCGACAAGGCCGACGCTTTTTTCCAAAATGTATTGAAGGATGATCCCAACTATGTGCTTGCCCTTTACGACATGGCGGTGGTCAACCGGGATAAAGGTTCGATTGAGCAGGCTGTTTCCGACTATGAAAAAGTTGTCGCCATCAACCCGGATTTTCCGGAAGCGCTGTCAAATCTGGGGGGATATTATTTTCGATCGGGAAAATTGAAACAGGCCGTGGCCATGTTCCAAAATGCGGTACGGGTATATCCCAATTTCATCCAGGCCCTGTCCAACCTGGGAGCCGCTCTCAATAAACTGGACCGGTCCAGTGAGGCGATACCCCACCTGAAAAAAACCATCTCTCTAGATCCTCAATTTGCCATTGCCTATTATAATCTGGGCAATTCATATTTCTCCATGAACCAACTGGACCATGCGCACACGGCCTATAACCAAGCCGTCACCCTGGGAGTGGACTTTCTTTCCCTGCACTGGAAACTATACGAAACCACCCATCGTTTGGGTAATTACCGGGAAGCCAGAAAACAATTAAACATTATCCTGCGGATGGACCCGGAAAACAGAGAGATTGAAAACCTGATCGCCCAGTTGCGCAGCGTGCGCTCAGAGGCGGCGAAGGCAACGGAACTCCGATGATGCGGAACCTGAAACACACTTTTCTCCTGGCCGGGTTGTCGGCATGGCTGCTGGCGTCCACCGCCTGGGCCCAGCAGCCCGGGGCGCAGTATGTGGATTCCCTGGAAGAACACCAGCAGCGCATTGAAGGGCTGCTCAGGGAGCGGCTCACGGCCATGCTGCCCACGGGCAACTATGTACTGAAGGTGTTCGTGATTGGTGAACGGGCCAGGGTGCCTGCCACCCGGGCGGAACCCCCGGCGCGATCCCTGCCAGGTTTTCACCCGGCCGATGGCGAGAGCCTTCGATCCGGTGGAGAGGAGAAATT
>JADFGI010000304.1 GCA_022567815.1 Nitrospinota bacterium | reverse complement strand
AGGGCGGTCATTCCAAGAGCCGAATCCTCCACGCCACCGACCTGACAGGCTGGGAAATCGAACGCACGCTGATTGAAGCCGTGCATGAAAAATCCAATATAGAGATTTTTGTTCACCATATGGTCATTGACTTGATCACTCTTGCCAAGATGGACCCATCCGTCACTCCGGGAAGTTCCCATGACGAGTCTCTGGGATTGTATGCATTGGATACGGTGACGAACCAGGTCAAAACCTTTATGTCCAAGGTCACTCTTTTGGCCAGCGGAGGCGCGGGAAAAGTTTATCTGTACACGTCGAATCCGGACACGGCGACGGGAGACGGGGTGGCCATCGCGTATCGGGCCGGAGTCAAAATTGCCAACATGGAGTTTTTCCAGTTTCATCCCACCTGTCTTTTTCATCCGCAAGCGAAGTCGTTTCTTATTTCAGAAACCGTCCGCGGTGAAGGCGGCATTCTACGCAGGAAGAACGGTCAAACATTCATGGAAAAATATCATCCTATGGGGTGCCTGGCTCCCAGGGATGTTGTGGCGCGGGCCATTGATTTTGAAATGAAACAGAGCGGCGAGGATTGTGTCTATTTGGACGTGACGCATATTGAAGGGTACCGGAGCCGCGAACGCTTCCCAAATATTTACAAGACTTGTCTTGATTTCGGATTCGATATGTCCAAGGAACCGATTCCGGTGGTTCCTGCGGCCCATTACATGTGCGGCGGCGTTGTGGTCGATATCAACGGACATACCAACATCCACGGACTTTTAGCCAGCGGCGAAGTTTGTTGTTCGGGACTGCACGGAGCCAATCGCCTGGCTTCCAATTCTTTGCTGGAAGGGTTGGCGCTTTCTCACCGGGGTGTGGACAAAGCCGCTTCTCTGCTGAGCCGTTCGGGGTCGCTGGAGAAATATCAAAACAGGATTCCGCAATGGGACAGCGGCAATGCCGTGCACAGTGATGAATCGGTTGTGGTCTCCCACAATTGGGACGAAATCCGCAGGCTCATGTGGAACTACGTGGGCGTTGTCCGTTCGGATAAACGACTGCAACGGGCTCATCGGCGGATCAAACTTCTCCTCGATGAAATTCAGGAATATTACTGGAATTTTAAAATCACCAAAGACACTCTGGAATTGAGAAATATCGCGATCACCGCACAATTGATCATTCAGGGGGCAAGGCTACGAAAAGAGAGCCGCGGCCTGCATTACAATCTGGATTATCCACAAAAGGACGATGCGAACTGGCGGCGGGATACGGAACTTCAAGACGTCACTCCCCGTTTGATTACCTTCAAGGCGTCTCAAAAAACTCAACTTGGACTATGAGCCAAGCCCTTAAAAAAGGGGTTGGCGATTGCAAAAGCCAAAGCATATTAATTTTTAGAGATACTTTTTAAATATGTCAAAAACTCCTTCCCATGAATGAAAAAAACTTTTCTGTTTTGATTCGTGATTTCTTCGGAATTCTGGTCATTGCGTTCACGTTGTTTTCTCTTTTTTCCATGACCACGTATTCGCCGAACGATCCTTCCCTCCACAACGCGGTTTCGGAAAAAAGCAAGGTGCTTAACCTGGGCGGCATGGTCGGGGCTTATATATCCGATTCCCTGGTGCAGATGTTTGGAACCGGGGCGTTTTTCTTTCCGGTTTTAACTTTTATTATGGGATGGGCGTTGATTCGCGGACAAAAATTTGAGCATTGGCCCTGGGTACTTTCTTCCGCTGTCTTGTGCCTGGTCAGTTTGTGCGCGCTGGGATCGGTTCTGTTGGAAACGGATCCATTTTTTGGCCAAAAGGTGGTGACCGGGGGATTGACAGGTTCTGTATTAGGATCGTTTCTGGTTCGCTGGGTGAATCAGGGTGGCGCGGTGTTGATTCTGGGAACCTTTTTGTTCGTTTCTATTTTGGGGATGACGCGGTTGTCCGCCAATGCCCTCATCGACCATTTGCAGAGCGCCATCTTCGGAATGATTCGATGGACTCTTGAGGCGGGAACAGCATTAAAGGAAGATTTTGTCAACTGGCGGGAACAGGTTGAAACCGATCGGCTGGAAATGGAACAGGAAGAATTGGTCAGTGAGCCGATCATTGTTACGCCATCACAACCTATGATTATTCAACCGGTGGAAAAAAATAATAAAAGAAAATCCAAGCCAGTTGAGGAAGAAGACGACGAAGAAGAATTCTATGTCGATGACGAAGAGTTGCTGGCCGATGCGGCTGAAGGGGAGTATCAGATTCCTCCGCTTTCTCTGCTGGAGGATTCACCGGAGCCGGAAGATGCCGAAGAACTGCGGGAAGAGATCCTTGCCAACAGCGCCATCCTGGAACAAAAGCTGGCGGATTTTGGTGTTCAAGGCCGGGTGGTGCAGGTGCTTCCCGGCCCGGTAATCACTTTGTTTGAATATGAGCCCGCGCCGGGGATCAAAGTCAGCAGAATTATAGCGCTGGCGGACGATCTGGCTTTGGCGATGCGGGCCGTCAGTCTTCGCATCATGGCTCCGGTTCCCGGAAAACCGGTGGTGGGTATTGAAATCCCCAACAAAAAAAAGGAGACCGTTTATTTCAAGGACATCATGTCTTCTGAAAATTTTATGGAGTCGCCCTCGAAATTAACGTTGGCTATCGGAAAAGACAATATAGGTCAACCCTTCGCGCAGGATCTGGCCACCGTTCCACATCTGTTAATGGCAGGTTCTACCGGATCGGGCAAGAGTGTGGGCATGAACGCGATGATTTGCAGTATCCTGCTGAACGCTTCACCCGATGAAGTGAAAATGATCATGATCGATCCCAAAATGCTGGAGCTTTCAATTTACGACGGCATTCCGCATCTGATCGCGCCGGTGGTGACCAATCCCAAGAAAGCGGCGGCGGCCCTGCAATGGGCGGTTACGGAAATGGAAACCCGCTACAAGTTATTGTCCGAGGCGGGCGTGAGAAACATCACCGGTTATAACAAATACGTTGAAGTGCTTGAAGAGGAGTATGAGGAGAAAACTCTTGAAGCGGAGAAACAGCGTCGCAAAACAAAAGCCAAACGGGAGGATGAAGATGAAGAAGATGCAGACATTCCCGAACCCCCTGCCAGACTGCCTTACATCGTGGTTTTTATCGACGAGTTGGCCGACCTGATGATGGTCGCATCCAAAGGCGTGGAGGAATCGCTCACGCGGTTGGCGCAGATGGCCCGCGCGGCGGGAATTCATTTGATCGTGGCCACCCAGCGGCCTTCGGTGGATGTCCTGACGGGCATTATCAAGGCAAATTTTCCCGCCCGTATTTCTTACAAGGTCATCTCCAGAGTGGATTCGCGCACCATCCTCGATTGCATGGGGGCGGACAAGCTTCTGGGAAAAGGCGACATGCTGTTTCTCCCTCCGGGGACTTCCAGTTTGAAGAGAATCCACGGGTGCATGGTCAGCGATGCGGAGATCAACCGGATAGTGGAATTCATCAAGAAGCAACAAAAGCCGGATTATGAAAATTCGGAAGAAGATATTTTTGCTTCCGTTGCCCTGGACGAGGCCGCAGAGGAGGAAGAGGAGGAAGAGTACGATGAAAAATATGATGAAGCGGTGGCTCTGGTGGCAAAAGATAGACAGGCGTCGATCTCCTATATTCAAAGAAGAATGCGTATCGGCTACAACCGCGCCGCCCGTATTGTCGAATGCATGGAACGAGAAGGCGTGGTGGGACCGTCTGACGGGGTCCGTCCGCGGGAAGTGTATGTCAAACCAATTTTATTTGAAGGATAAAATGAAGCTCATTCCGGGATATGTCATTTTAAGCGTGTTTGTTTTTCTCATTGCCTTCCCTTCCGCGACGGCCCAGGCGGGAATGTATTCGTGGAAAGACGACAAAGGTAAAATCCATGTCACCGATAGCCTGCATAAAATCCCGGAAAAATATCGCAGGGACAACAAGGGATTCAAAAAGTACCGGTCGGCGCGACCAGTATCCAGCTCCATGCCGATTTCAAATAAGCCGATGCGGTCCTCTTATTCTCCATCATCGTTGCGGGGCAGGGAATTT
>JADFGI010000303.1 GCA_022567815.1 Nitrospinota bacterium | reverse complement strand
CCAAATAGAACACACCCACCTTTGGGAGCAGGGGGTCGGAGGTTCAAATCCTCTCGCCACGACCAGTAAAATCAATGGGTTGCGGTTAATTCCGTAGCCCATTTTTTAATTAGTCGCCCCTGAAAAACCCTGTTTTTCAGGAGTTCAGGTGAAGTTTGAATTTATTTTTACCCAGCAACGGGTTGAAAACGGTTTTTGAACAGCCGCCGAAAAAGAAACAATAAGAAAGCTCGAAGGAGCTTTCTTATATTATGCCCTGCGCCGCACAGGATGGCGTTGATGCGGTCGCCTTCCTGACCGGGCAGGTAGTTCCTGTCCAACCGCCCGTCGTTTTTCATGTGACCGATCACAGGCTCAATCGCCGATCGCCGCTTCAACCAGCGCCTCAGCGAGGGCTTTACTTTTCTCAATCCGCGCCGGGCGACGTGGACCTTAGCCGGGCCTTCATAGTTGTGTCCACGATAACCCCGGTCGACGAAAATTCCTTTTGGTGTGAAATCCGCCAGCCGCCCGGCCTGTTCCATCGCCTCCTTTAGGGTATGGCCGTCATAAGGGTTGCCGTGAAACGCTTGCGCTCCAACCACAAAATTATCTTTGGAAGTTGTCGTTATGCTCACCTTGCATCCGAACTCGTACCGCTTGTGTGCCTTGCCTTTCGAGATGCATTCCACCTCCGGCGCGTGCAGGCTGTATAGTTTGCCGCTGTCCGTCCGTTTCTGCTTGAGCAAACGATGTCCCATCTCCAACAAAGGCGCGAACCGGTCTTTCAACTCCACATTGCCGGAAACCTTCCGCTCGACATCACGCACAACGCGCCCCATGCAGGTCTTCAGTTTCCGGATTTCTTTTCTGGAACGTTTCATCTGGCGGGCATGCGCATAACGGCTTTGCATTACCAGCGACTGCTTCGATTTGCGCGTGTACGACTGGCGAAGCTCGATACCGCAGGCCTTGGCCTCCTTCACCAGTTTGATCCTGAGACGGTGATACAACTTCGCGTCCGTCGGAAAACTCACCGCCTTTGTGGTATTTCACCCTTGCCTTCATGCCCCGAAGGGGTACTCCTGAACCGTGGTGTCCACGTTCAAACGCTGAAGGCTCGTCCGCTTCAATACCTTCGTCTTCAATCCCGCTACAATGGTCGACTCCAGCAACTTCTCCAGGCCCGCGCTCTTCAAACGATTACGCCACTTCGTCATCAAACTCGGATCAATCGGAAACTCATGACAAAAATATTCTTCCCCGCAAAAATACTGCCAGTAAGGGTTCTCCACCCATCGCACAATCACTTCCTCGTCGCTTAAATCAAAAGCGTGTTTCAAATAATGCAGGCCCACCAGCAACCGCGCCGGTTTCGCGGGACGACCCTGACCCTCCGCGTAAAGACTACCAAACGCTTCATCAAACTGAGACCAGTCGATCACCTGCGATAACCGGAACAATGGATGGGTCTCGTTACACAAAAAATCCGGCTGAAACGAATACAACTCCCCTTGGCAATCCCGCACTTTTGCCTGCATAAATCCTCCAGATTTTGAGCCTTAACTGCAATTCCCTTGCAATTTTACAACAACCAAAAACCTCGTTCACTCTTTATCTATCGACTCATTCGATTTTTTCAGGGACGACTAAGTAAAAGAGCGTGGCGAATGAAGGCAGGCGTTCCAAAAAAATCATTGCCCCGAATTTTCTTCCCCTCCTGTCAGCAATTTTTGTTTGTCCGCCAATTGGATAATTTGGTTCCACAACTCTTTATGCCCCTGATTATTTTTACTGGAGTACACGATCAATCCTTCTGAGTTTTCCCCATCACAAAAGGCTTTCTTTATTTTCCGGGTCTGCTTGCTCCGTTCCCCAGCAGAGAGTTTGTCGGATTTCGTGGCCACCAGGATGTAACGAATCTTATTGGCGTCGAGCCATTGCTTCAATTCCAAATCCAGGGACGTGGGGTCCCGCCGAAGGTCCACGATGAATATCAGCGCGGTCAGCGATTCCCGTTTGAGAAGGTATTGTTCGATCATGTTTTTCCATTTGCGTTGCACGGCGGCGGGAACCTTTGCGAATCCATAACCGGGGAGGTCAGTGAAAATCAGGCTTTCGTTGATTTCGAAAAAATTGATCTGCTGGGTTTTTCCTGGAGTGGAGCTGGTGCGCACAAGTTTTTTCCTGTTGAGCAGGGATTTGAGCAGGGAGGATTTGCCGACATTGGATCGGCCCGCGAAGGCAAATTCCGGATGGGAAACCCGGGGATATTGTTTGGCGGAAACCGCGCCCATCAGGAATTCCGCTGAATAGATTTTCATGGTGGCGTCTCGAAAAATTCAGTCTGGCCCCGCAACGCGGGGAGGAAACCCGCTACGCGGGAGGATAAGTTTAAGGCTCCGTTCGCTTCGCTCACGAGCCCCGAGAACTAAAGTTAGCGGAGAAATTTGTTGCCATTTGGGTCCAGCGTCACGCTGGCCAGCCCCCAGGCTGACCGCTTGCGGCGGGGTCGTTCATTCAAACTTATTGATCACCAGTCCCGACAATAATTTGGGATAAAAATACGTCGCTTTCTGAGGCAGGCGAATGCCTTTTTCCGCCAGTTCGCGGACCTGGTCCATTTTCGTGGCGTTCATAAAAAACGCGAGATCGCATTCGCCGGATTGGACCCGCTCCATTGCCGCGTTGATGTCCACCTGGTAAGACACATACTGTTGATGGTCACTTTGCTTGGTATCGATTTGCAATAGAGGACGAATCACCAGCGCATGCAGTTGGATGACATCAAGCACTTGCATTTCCTCCGGTTCATCCGGCTGGAGGAACGGGAGGACGTTGCGGGGATCTTTCAGTTTAAGAAGATGTGCGTTGTTTTTACCCAGATAAACGACAAATGAAATTTTATTTTCGCCCGCGCCGGATTTTTTCAGAAGAGAGGAAATTTCCTCAGCCGTGGCCTCAGGGGCGATGGGGTGGATATCGAAAAATTCACTAATGCGGGATAAAAATTCCTTCGAGTCAAAAGGCGAGGGACAGCGGATCATACGGTGAATCGGGAAAATGGACATGTTCTCTGAATTCAAATTGGTGAGAAACATCATCACATGGGCGGAATCCGGAACCTCCTCGGCGTGCGCTTGGTGGAAAGCCAACGCCGTTTCATAGCGGTGGTGGCCGTCGGCAATGGTGACTTTCTTTTCCTGGAAACTTTTTGTGATGGCGGCAATCACCTCTGGATCCTGTAAACGCCAGAAACGATGCGTCACCGTGGCGTCTTCAACCACCGCCAACGGATCTTCCCGCTTGACCGTCTCCAACTTTTTGTCCACTTCGCCTTCGGGATCGGAAAACAATCCGAAGATAGGGCTGAAATTGGCCCGGCAGGATTCCAATAATTTCGTGCGGTCTTTTTTTGCCTTGGCCAGCGTAAATTCGTGCGGACAGATTTTCCCCGTGCTGAATTCTTCAACTTTTACCCTGGCGAAAAAACCCGTCCGGCTGAGTTGCTTACCCTGGAAATTGTAGTCCTGACTGTAAACATAAAAAGCGGGCGTCGCGTCCTGCGTTAGGACGCCGCTCTCAATCCAATTGCTGAAAACTGCCGCCGCACGGGTGTAACGGTTATCCGTGTCGGTGTCTTCCGAAGATTGCCTGCCGAGGATCAAACGAACGACATTGTAAGGGCTGTTGGCGTAGAGTTTCTCCTGGTCGTCGGGTGAAATAACGTCATAAGGCGGGGCGATAACTTTGTCGACGGGGCCGGTTTTCTCCTGATTATATAAATACCCTGAAAAGGCAACGATATCTACCATGAGTTTTGAGGGTGAGTTGGCTAGAAGGTTAGGAAATTAGCAGACAGTTAGACGGAAAAGGATTATAGCAGATTTTTATTCCCACCAGTGGGTTTCATACCCCGTCCGCTTGCGGCGGGGCCGTTCATTAAAACGCTTCGCATTGGCACAGTTCGCGGATATAGCGGACGAGAGAGTGGATCATTTTCTCATCCAGTGTGTTGCCCCAGCTTGGCATACAGGGCGCTCTGCCGACGGCCAGGCCCC
>JADFGI010000302.1 GCA_022567815.1 Nitrospinota bacterium | reverse complement strand
AACCATTGCAGGAACAGAGCACCCTGAGACGAGGCATAAACCGTATCCAGCAATCCGGTTTGGAGAGACATCAGAACATCGGTGATGGAAAGAGGAACCGGTTTGACCCCTAAAGCATTGTAAGTTGCTTCCACCAGTGGGTCTCCCTCCCACATCCAGGGTTTGGTTTTTTTTATGTCGCTAATGGAAGAGATTTTATGTGCAGAAAAGAAATGCACCCAGCCCACCGGCACCCAGCCCAAAAGGATATATCCCTTTTCTTCAAACCGGTCATAAAAATAATCGTTCAATTTTTCGTAAACGTGCTGGATCTGTTCATCCGTTTCAAACAAAAACGGCAAATCCAAAACCCGCACTTCCGGCAGTATCTGCCCCAAACCCACGCCCGTAAAACCGGCGGCATGAATCTGCCCGACGCGAATTTTGCGGATGACATCCTTTTCATCTCCAGAGACTCCGCCCGGATAAAACTTGAAGGAAACCCGGCCATCGGTCTTTTGTTTCAACTCCTCAGCCAACCGGCGCATTTGTTTCATCCATGAAGAACCTTCCGGCGCCAGAGTGGAAAACTTGATGCGCGTTTTTTTTTCGCCCGCAAAAGACGCCCCAATCCCCGGACCCAATACCAAAACCCCAATCCATAAAAACACGAGAGCAAACGGAATAACCTTCCGTACAGAATCTGAAAAGGAAAATAGTGATGGTCTACCGGAGTTTTTAAGAGGAAAAATGAATTTAAAGAAAGGAGACTTATGATTAAAACAGTTCATCGACCAAGTCCAAAAGGCGCTTTGCTTTTAATTTCGCCACTTCGTTTGCCAACCGCTGTTCAGGGAGGATATTTCCGGAGGCTTTAATGACCGCATTCAACTGCTCCATAAATAATTTTTTATCCTGTGCCTGAACGGCATAGGTTTTTGCATACATCACCCGATTTAAAAGAAAAAGATTACGGGTCAATGCCAGGCTCTGCTCAAAATGGTAATGGGACTTTTCGAGATCTCCGCCTAACATCTTACTGCGGCTACCATAAAAGGCGCCCAGAAACATATGCGGCCCAGCGTAATTAAAGGAAGCGTCAAGATCCAACACCCGCTTCATCAGCGATTCCACTTTGGAAACATCCACAAACGCCTTGGGGATGTCCAGGCTGAGCATCAGCCACCCGCCCCAACATTGGCCCAGCCAAAATAAAGCAGGAACGTCATCTATGCCCATTTTAGCTAATGCCGCATTGAATCGATCCAGATTGAACTTGCCCAGATTTTTGACGCCCGTTTCGACTGCAAGAGCACGCATGGCATAAACTTTTCCCCGCTGGTACAGGGCCGATGCGCGGTCGGGATGGGTCTCTTCAACAAAGCTGAAGGAATAACTGCAAAAGCCTTCGGACAGGCGCGTGAGAAGGGCGGAATTTTTTTTATCCGCTTTTAAAAATCCTTCCATCATTTTCAAATTCGCGGGCAGAGCGTTTTCAGCAAGTTGCGGGTCCGCCTCCTCCTGGAGGGAGGCGTACTGTCCTTCCACCAAAGGCAGGGCAAACCGCACCGCCATTTTCTCGGTGGAACAACCTGAAATCATTAACATCAAGAATATTATGAAATAATAAGCTCTTACCATGCGATTAATGTATCAGAACCCTTCGACCGCAACAACCGGGGAATGAATGTTTTGACATAAATTTTCCGATTTGCTACCATTCACCAAGAAATGAAATTTCAAGGAATTATATCCTTCGTGAAACAGGACGGGAACCCTGAAAAGTCCGATGAATCCAGCATCCGCTGGATGAAAACCGCTCTTTTTGGTTTGGGCGGACTCTTTGTTCTGGCAGGGTTGATCCGGCAGTGGCCTATTTTAGGAAAAACCTATATGCAGTTCATTGAAGGTCCGGGATACCTCTCGCTCATGTTGGGATTGATCATGATCGTTCTTGGATTTTCCGTTCGTCTTTTTGTGGGCGAAGATGAGGCAAACTAGCTTTCGATGAACGACCCCGCCGCAAGCGGACGGGAATCCGACAAGGGTTTTCATTTAAAACGCCTGCCAAGCCAAGGGGAATTAAACCCACTGGTGGGATCAAAATGTTTCACCCAAAATTTCCAGGGTAACGTTATGAGCGAAGAAGAAGTACAGGGCGAAGGATTTGTAATCAAGGACAAGCGCTCTTCCCAGCTTTCCGAAGAAGACACGGCTGCGCAGGATAAGGAAGTAGACGCCGCCCAGAAACCCGCTCCCCAGAAAGAAGAGACCCCGTTCCAAATCGACTTTGCAACTTTTATCATGTCTCTCACGCAATCCGCTTTTTATCAATTGGGAGAAGTCGCCGATCCCCTTACAGGCAAAACAGAATTGAATCTTCCCGCCGTTCACCAGACAATCGACATGCTCATAATGCTGAAAGAAAAAACCACAGGGAATCTCACCCCGGAGGAATCGAAACTGATGGAGCAGATGATTTATGAACTGCAAATGAAATACGTCGCCAAATCCAAACAATAACCCACCCCTGCCCTTTCCCTCCATTTTTGAAAAACCATTTGTACTTCCTTACCTCCGGGTGATACCCTTAAGATAAAATATCACTATCATTACCGTGAATTATCCGGTATTACCTAACCTCAATTCCATGCCCGCACAGGTAGATAATAATGGCATGTTCATCCAGGGAATGACCCAGCCGGATGAGCTGATCAAATACATTAAGGCCAGATTTCCTGAAAACGAAATTCAGCAGGCCTATGCCCAAATGGTCGACGCCTCCAAGGCACTGGGTAAAGATGAAAAGATAACGCCATTACGCGCTTTCTGGAAACTTCTGGAGCAAACCTATCAGAAAAAAGCCCCTCCCTTGCAATGCGGTCAAGGTTGTGCGCATTGTTGTTATACCGGAGTCACCCTCACACAAATGGAATGGGACGGCATTCTCAATCGGGTCGAGGAAAAGGGGATCGACCTTGACGAAATCATTGAGCGTTCACAAAGGACCATTAAGAAAGTTCTCGAGGTTTTGAAATCCAAGCGAAATATCGAGCAAATTGACTGGCACAATCTGGTCGTCAACCAGCCATGCCCGTTTCTGGGGGAAGATCAAGCCTGCATGGTTTATGAAGACCGTCCCCTCGACTGCCGGCTGGTTGTGGCCTACCGCGATGTCTGCCAATCCAAAAAACTGGAACACGCCCAACGCGGCGTGGTAGTGGAAGAAGCCATAGGGTCCACCGTGATCGCCAAACTTCAACACGATCAGACGCCTAAATTCAAACGCAGAAAATTTCACGGCACCCAGCCGCTCCGCCTCTTCCAACACTGGTTGATTCTCTGGCAGGATAAAAAATCAGGAAAAAAGAAAAAATAAAAGGGAATCCGAGTCATGCCCAAAATCGCCCAATTGACTGCGGTCCGAAATATTGTCATCAAAGACCGGCCACCTCTCGTTGCCAAGCCAAATGAAGTTATAATCGGCGTGGAAACCGCCGGAATCTGCGGCACCGACCTCGCGCTTTTTTCAGGAAATTACCCGGTTCCTTTGCCACTGGTATGCGGTCATGAATTTGTGGGCAAGGTCAAATCCATCGGCGATGGGGCTGATAAACGATGGCTGGGCAGAAGGGTGACGGCGGAAATCAACAACACCTGCAAAGCCTACAACCGCTCTCCCCTTTGCCACGCCTGCAAAATGGGAATGCCCACTCATTGCCAGAAAAGGACGGTGACGGGAATCATCAATCACGATGGAGCGTTTGCTGAGGAAGTCGCCGTTGCGGTGGGAACCCTGCACGAAATTCCAGAAAGCATGGAATCCGCAACCGCCGCGCTTACCGAACCATTGGCGGCGGCACTGCAAACTTTCGCGATGTCCCCGGTCACGGGAGAAGAAACGGTAGTGGTAGTCGGGCCGGGCCGATTGGGGATTCTAATCGTCTTCGCCGCCGCTCTTAAAGGATGCCGGGTCATTGCCGTTTCCCGCAGTGAAGCAAAACGCAGGCGGTCAATGGCCTTCGGAGCGTCTCAAGCCTTATCGCCCGAGCAGGCTGAAAGCAGAATCAAAGAAATTACTGTAGGGTTGGGCGCGGACATCGTGGTG
>JADFGI010000301.1 GCA_022567815.1 Nitrospinota bacterium | reverse complement strand
AAAAGTATTTATCTGTGTTTATCTGTGGTTTCCTTCGCGCCCGTCACCCTGTGGGTCGGTGAAAAAGGTTTCAGATCATCCTGATCAGTTCTTGGATGCTTTTTTCGATGCCCTCGGCCACCTCGGAAATGTTCTGTCCCAGCATATAAGCCGGGGTGGATACGATTTTATTTTCCGCATCCAGGACGATATCCTGAACCGCGCAATCCTGATGGTGACTGCCCATTTTCTCGATTTTCTCGCTGGTGTCCTTGTCGTTTCCGATGGTGAGGGTGGGATGTACGCTTTCCCCTTCATAAATTTTCGCGAACATGGCCGGGGCGATACAGGCCACGCCTTGCGGTTTTTGCTTTTCGGCAAATTCTTTGACCAGGCGAATCACCTGCGGATGCACGTTGCAATTTTCCCCTTTCACCGCGAAGTCGCTCAGGTTTTTCGCCGCGCCAAACCCGCCGGGGAAGTACAAGGCGTCGAGATCGTCGGCTTTCACTTGGGCGATGTCCTGGATGGCGCCACGGGCAATCCGGGCAGACTCTACCAGCACATTGCGCGTTTCACCTGGCGATTCTTCTCCTGTCAGGTGATTGATCACATGCATCTGATTCACGTCGGGAGCCATGCAAACCGCTTCGGCTCCGGCGCGGTCGATAGCCAACAGGGTGATGACCGCCTCATGGATTTCCGAACCGTCGTAAACGCCGCACCCCGCGAGAACGACGCCGATTTTCTTTTTCATAATTCTTCTCCTGCTATAGATGAATTTATTTTATGCCAATAAATGAAGTGGATTCGATGGCTGATTTTATCATAAGTTTCTGAAAGTTGATTTTTTTAGGTATTAAGAATTATTGGACCAATACGTTTTTCCAACCCTTTTTATTTACATAATCCTGTAAATTTTTGGGCCGGTAATTAGGATCTTGATCCCAGCGCGATTTTACTGACTTGTGAATTAATATTGGGCCTTTTCCATGGTCAATTTGGCGGTATTCTATTTTCTTGATCCTGTAAAAGCTTCTTCTGGATTTATGAATCATTGCTAAAGGATTTATTTTGATACTTCGCTCTAAATGATTTTCAATTGTAAGTTTAAATTTTCCCGCCTCTTTGATCATCCAAGCTAAAGAGGTATCTGATGAAAATGAGTTATTTTTATCGGGTCCATAGCTCCCACCAATATCGCAATGTGCTCCAGAAAACCAGACTTGTTTCATATCCGTATTTTCTCTGGGGAGCCATGTAGTCGGCTTAAAATCACTTCGATGTTCATCTATTGCTAAAGCATGTCTGGCAACTCGAATATTTTTACCCATTTTTGTGTCATAAAATTCATCCTTATCATCAAATAACCCCAGAAATGATATTGGGATACCCATTGCGCCTACTGTATCCCACACACCGACAAATTTTATTTCCCGCGACTCATGTGAATATTGATTTCTAAAATTAATTGATTCGTTTCCTTCTGGGGCGTAGGCAGTGCCGCTTCTTTTATAGTGATTAAATGCTTTTTGTATCAGCGAAGCATCCGGCCTTTTGATAATTCCGCAGTTATTTATCAAGCCGCATAAGGATCTTATGGTGTACGCTCCTCTGCTAAAACCAAACAGGAAGATCTTATCTCCCGGTGAGTAATTTTGAACAATGTAGCGGTAGTCGTCCATGACATTTTTATGCAATCCTTTCCCGGTTGCGCCGCCTACGACCGGGTCGTAATAAGAACCAACCCCCCAATCATAAAAAACCTGTTGAGGGATTTGATCTGATCCAATGGGTTCGATGGCTCTGGCCAATCGAAGTACATTCGTGGGAAAATCCTCTTTCAAATTCTTTTCTGGTCTATTCCATGTGCCATCTGCGCAGATTACAATTCTCTTTCCCATTAGTAGTTCTCCTTTGCGGGAAATTCCTTAAATCATGAGTAATTTGAGAACTTACAATAAAATCAAAACGCTCCAGTTCTTTGCTTTTAACCCTTAAAACGATTGGTGATGGGAAGCCTGCGGTCTTTGCCAAAGGCCTTGGGCGTGATTTTGACTCCCGGAGGCCCTTGCCTGCGTTTGTATTCATTGGCGTCCACCATCCGAGTGATCCGCCGAATCTCTTTGGACGGCAAACCCAGCTTCATTTTCAGCAGGCTTTCCAATGATTGATCTTCTTCGATATAAGCCGCCAATACCTTGTCCAGCAAGGGGTAAGGCGGTAGAGAGTCGGTATCTTTCTGATCGGGGCGCAGTTCCGCCGTGGGTTCGCGGATGAGAATGTTTTCGGGAATCACTATTTTTTGATCGCGCCGGTTGACCCACCGTGCCAGTTCGTAGACCCATGTTTTGGGGACGTCCTTCAACACCGCGAATCCTCCGGCCATGTCTCCGTACAGAGTGCAGTATCCCACGCTGATTTCGCTTTTGTTGCCTGTGGTCAGGACCACCCAGCCAAACTTGTTTGACAGCGCCATCAACAGGTTGCCACGGATTCTCGCCTGGATATTTTCTTCGGTGATATCCACAGCCGTTTCCTTGAAGACCCCGGACAAAACCGTATCATAGGCCTGCATGGATTCTTCGATGGGAAGCGTGAAGGTCTGGATATTCAAGTTCTTCGCCAACGCCAGCGAATCGGCCCCGCTCTCTTCTGCCGTGTAGGGAGAAGGCATCAACACCCCCGTCACATTTTCCGGGCCCAGCGCATCGGCGGCAATGGCCGCGGTCATGGCCGAATCGACCCCGCCGCTCAAGCCGATGGCTACCTTTTGGAATCCGTTCTTGCGGATGTAGTCCCGGGTTCCCAGAACCAGGGCCTCGTACACCTCCTCGATTTCTTCCCGCCTTGCAAACTTCCGCTCCGGCAACGGTTTTTTCGCAAGGGATCGCCTGGCTGTAGGAGCGGCACGATAGGTTTTCACTCCGACAGGTTTCAGTTTTGCGTCTTTTGCCTTGCGGGATTTGGGCAGGACTGTAAGGTCCGCGACGATCATTTCCTCCACAAACGAGTTCCCGTGGGCGGCCAATTTTCCCTTCGGGTCCATGATGAGGCTTTGCCCGTCGAAAACCAGTTCATCCTGTCCGCCCACCAGGTTTGCATAGACGATGAACGATTTGTATTGGCGGGCGCGGGCGCGGATCAGTTCTTCTCTGGCTTGGCCTTTTCCTTTGTGAAAAGGAGAGGAAGATATATTCAACAGGACATCCACATTTCCCTCAAGACAAAGTGTTTTCCCCGGACCATCAGCAATCCAGATGTCCTCGCACACGGTTATCCCCAGAGTCACCCCATTTTGCGTGAAACGCACGGGCGTCGACCCTTCATGGAAATAGCGTTTTTCGTCGAACACGCCATAGTTGGGAAGAATCGCCTTGCGGTAATTTCCCAGAAGTTTGCCGTTGGAAATCAGGGCGGCAGAATTGTAGAGTTTGTTGCCTGACTGCTCGATGGTTCCGACAATGGCGGTGATGCCCTGGGTGTGGGGAACGATGTGGTTCAAGGTAGCCCGATTTTCTTTGATAAAACCCTGCTTGTGCAGAAGATCTTCCGGCGGGTAGCCCGAAAGCGTCAATTCGGGAAACAGAATGATATCGGCGTGGAATTGCCGTGCCTGCTTGATCCATGTTTTCACCTTTTCGGCGTTGGTTTTGAAATCGCCGACAATGGTGTTGATTTGGGCGATGGCGACCCGGAGCGTTACCGGTGAAACGGAGGCGGGCGGTTGCTTGCGCTTGCTGGATGTTTTTGTTTTCAATGGATTGCGAGCCTTGGGAAAGAGGGCTTTGCTAAAAGAGTTTTCAATTATTTTTCCCTTTTTTGACAAGAAAGAGAATATTAAAATCCCCCCAACCCCCTTCGTGGAAGGGGGAGCAGGTTTCCCCCCTTTTTAAAGTACCCGTGCCGGGCATGAGAGCTAATGTTAAATACCACAGGGGCTAGGGGGATTTTCCCAGTTTTTTTATGGCGACTGCCAAGATTATACTACAATAGATCAAACATCCATTCTCAGGATTTCACCAGTTTATTTTTTTGCTCAATCATTTTAATAAAATCATGCAAGACGCCAACACCGTAGAAGCCAGCATCAAAAATTCCATCACCAAAAAGGGTTTACCCGAAA
>JADFGI010000300.1 GCA_022567815.1 Nitrospinota bacterium | reverse complement strand
TTTTTTTGTTCCGCCATCGCGTAATTCATAAATAGATTTATTCGTTATCCAGTTGAGCTGTTTTTAAAATTTCCATCACTAGTGCGTCAAAATTCAATCCCGCCTGGTTCGCCGCCATTGGCAGCAGGCTGATGGGCGTCATCCCCGGAATGGTATTCATCTCCAAAACGTAGGGTATTCCCTGGTCGTCGATGATAGCGTCTACGCGCGGAACGCCTCTGCCCTTGAGGGCGCGTACCACTTTAACGGCGATTTCTTCGCAAGCCGATTTTTCTTCGGCGCTCAATTCAGCCGGGCATATGTAGTCGGTTTTCCCCTGAGTGTATTTGGACTCATAATCATAAAATTCCGATTTCGGTTTGATGTGAACGATAGGGAAGGGCTGTTCACCATTCATTCCCATAGCCACCAACCGGCCTTCAATAAATTTTTCCACCAGAACTTCTTCGGAATACTTGAAGGCCAATTCCAGGGCTTTGGGCCACTCGCTCTCTTGTTTCACAATGGAGATTCCAATGCTGGACCCCTGGGTGGAAGGTTTGACCACCACCGGCAAATCCAGGGACCGGGAGGTTTTATTTTTTTGGCTTCTGAAAAATACTTGATAGTCCGCCGAAGGAATTCCATTAAATTTGAAAATTTCTTTTGATTTCACCTTGTCATAGGCGATGGAACTGCCCAACACGCCGGACCCGGTGTAGGGAATTTTTGCGTATTCCAAAATTCCCTGAATGGTCCCGTCTTCGCCAAAAGTGCCGTGAAGCGCTATGAACGCGATATCGATCTTGCTCTTTTCCAGATTGACGGCTATTTTGCGGTCCACATCAATTGCCACGGCCTCCAACCCGTTTCTTTTGATCGCCTCGAACACCGCTTGCCCGGTGGTCAGCGAAACTTCTCTTTCCGGCGACAGTCCCCCCATCAGAACGCCGATTCTTTTTCCTTTTAAATTTTGCGCCAAAAGGTTGTTTCCGGTTAAAAATTAAACAAGGTCCGCCTCCGGCCTTCGGCCAAAAGGCCGGAGACAAAGGAAGGAGGGGTACCTTTGATGACGGACCTGTTAAACATGGGGTTCCATTTTGTTTTTCAGAAGGCCGTTCAGAATCTCTCCTATTCTTTTATGTCATCCACCTATGACGACGATTTCCCGTTCGAGTTTGATTCCGGTTTTTTCTTCCACTACGTCCTGGATATGGGCAATCAGACCAAGAACATCCTTCGCGCTGGCGTTTCCTTTGTTGACGATGAAATTGGCATGCTTGCGGGAAATGCCGGCCTGTCCGACACTGTACCCTTTGAGTCCCGCCGATTCGATCAGTCGCCCGGCGCTGTCGTTGGGTGGATTTTTAAAGATCGATCCGGAGTTGGGAACGGTCAGGGGTTGTTTGGAACTTCTTCGCTCCAGGTGACTGTTCATGGTTTCATGAATGGTCTTCATGTCACCTTTTTCAAGCTCCAACTCCGCTTCGACAACGATTCCCCCTGCTGACGGGAAAATGGATTTTCGATATGAAAATGTAATCTCCTCGCCTTTCAGTACCTCGATCTCTCCGCTGGTGGTGACGCGGGTGACGCTACGGATGAACGGTCCGATTTCCGTGCCTTCCGCGCCGGCGTTCATGATGACCGCCCCACCCAGAGAACCCGGAATGCCCACCAAATTCTCAATTCCAGTCAGGGAATACCGGGCCGCATATTTTGCCAGGTAAGACAACTTCACTCCCGCGCCGACGCGTATGACAGCCGTCTCTTTCTTTTCGGCGGATTGCGTAAACACTGGAGGATGGATCGACCGAAAACTATCTTTCAGTGAAATCACGATTCCCCGGATTCCATTGTCCTTGACCAGGAGGTTGGTTCCCTCTCCCAGGGCAAATATGGGCGTTTCCCCATTTTGCCGGTAGATGATTTGCAAATCCTGAATGTCCTTGGGAAGGATAAAGAAATCCGCCGGTCCGCCGATGCGGATCGATGTGTGAGCCATCATGAGCTCATCGCGTTTCACTTCACCTTTGATTTTCGTCAACCATGGAAAAGGATCGGTCATGATTTTCCTCTGCCGTAATTTGCGTCCCAGGACGGTTTTAGGTAATTCCAGACGGGTTCGGAGGGGATACCTCTGACCCACACCGGAGTGGGTAAAGTTTATCAATTTCCTTTTCCACGATTCGCTCAGCATATTAAATGATCCTCTCTGGATGTTTTGTTTTGTCTAAATTGGAAATGTTTGCAAGTAAAATACGGTCCAGTTCCCACACATCTCCCGCGCCCAGAGTAATCACCACATCTCCGGGGTTCAGGAGGCGAAGCAAATGCGGAACCACCTCGTCTCGGTTTTCGATAAAATCCACATGCCTGTGGCCAAACTCCCTGGCCCCATCGGCGATCTGCCGGGCATGCACGCCGGGAATGGGAGCCTCTCCCGCCGGATATATGTCCATCACGATTAATTGATCCGCATCGTTGAAAGCGGAGCAGAATTGCTTCAGCAGGGATTGTGTCCGGGAGTACCGATGCGGCTGAAACACGGCGATCAGTTTACGGTCCGGCCAAACCTCTTTTGCGGTTTTGAGAGTCGCCTGGATTTCCACCGGATGGTGGCCGTAATCATCCACCAGGGTCAAGGCGTCTGATTGATGCACGATCTCAAACCGGCGTTGGACGCCGGGAAAATCTTTTAACGACTCCGCGATCACCGGGAACTCCAGGTTCAATTCCATGCCAACGGCGACAGCCGCCAGGGTGTTCAAAACATTGTGGCGTCCCAATGCGCCCGAATGGATTCTTCCCAGTTCTTTGCCATGGAAGTAAACGGTAAAAAAGGTTTGCAGTCCTTCCACCGAAATATTTCTCGCGGTATAATCCGCCTGTGTCGTCAAACCATAGGTGATGTAACGTTTCTCTATTCTGGGGATCAGGGATTGAATGTTGGGGTCGTCCAGACAAAGGATGGCGGCGCCGAAAAAGGGCGTTTTGTTGATGAAAGTCAAAAACGCATTCTTAATATTTTCGAGCGTCTTGAAATAGTCCATATGTTCTTCATCGAGTGTCGTGACCACCGCAAAAGTGGGGGACAGTTTTAAAAATGAACCGTCGCTCTCGTCCGCTTCCGCCACGAGGAATTCACTTTGGCCCAACTTGGCCAGTCCGCTGAAACTTTTAATTCTGCCCCCGATAACCACTGTGGGGTCAAGGCCGCCGCCAGCCAGAACGGTGGCGACGAGCGAGGTGGTCGTGGTTTTTCCATGCGTTCCGGCAATGGCGATTCCGTATTTCATCCGCATCAATTCTGCCAGCATCTCGGCCCGTGGGATGACGGGGATCGCTTTTTCCCTGGCCGCGACCGCCTCGACATTGTCCGGTCGGATGGCGTTGGATGCGACCACAACCTGGGCCCCTGCGATGTTATCCGCATGATGACGGAACATGATTTTTGCCCCGATTTTCTCCAGGTGTTCGGTGACGATTGACTTGCTGATATCCGAGCCGGTGACCTCGAATCCCTGGTTGATAAGAACTTCAGCGATGCCGCTCATGCCGGAACCTCCGATCCCTATAAAGTGGATGCGTTTGGTTTTTCCTAAAAACATAAAAGAGCATTTTCCTCATCTTTACTTGCATTTCTTCCCTGCCGACCGCAGGATTTTCCCAATAAATCAAGGCATAGTTGGAGCGCTTTTTCGGTGGCGTCTCGTTTCCCCAGCGCGTAACTGTTGTTCTCCATTGCCAGCCTTTTTTCCGGTTGTTCCATGGCGGTTGCAATCGATTGAGCCAGCCGCGCCCCGGACACGTCTTTATCGAGGATGATTTCAGCGGCCTGGGCCGATTCAAGAATCCGCGCGTTGTGTTCCTGATGGTTGTGGGTGGCGTGGGGATACGGAATCAGGACGGCCATTTTCCCGCAAGCCGTGATTTCCGCCAAAGTGGTTGCCCCGGCCCGGCAAATTATCAACGAAGCCTTTTTATATTGTTCCGCCATATCATGTATGAAGGGGCGCACGTCCGCGGATATTCCCTTTTGGGCATACTGGTTTTTTACCCACTCGCAATCCTGCTACCCCGTTTGATGAATGATGTGGAGTTGATCTTTCTTTTGCGACAAAGGTCCAATGG
>JADFGI010000299.1 GCA_022567815.1 Nitrospinota bacterium | reverse complement strand
CCTGGATGAGGCGGGGTGCCGGGTGCAGGTGAGAAAAAATTTTCCAACTCTACTTCAGAAAGAAAAACTCACAAGGACTCCAAAAGAGACCCCCAGAACCGACCACCGGCCATTTAGTATTATGGAATTTAACACTTGCATGCATTTGAAAGGTTGGAAAAACTTTTAGCGTCTTGAGTCGCAAACGGAATTCAAACGAAAAATATTGGCAAATTTATGCCCCCGAATCGAAAACTAACTGATTTAAAAAACATCGGAAGTAAAATTGCTGGACGGCTAAATGAAGCGGGTATTTCCTCTGAGGATGATCTGCGCGTAGCTGGGGGTGCAGAAGCACATAAAAGGATAAAAGAAAAATATCCCAATGAAACTCTGCCTGTATGCTACTACTTATATTCCTTTGAGGGAGCAATCACGGATAAACATTGGAATGCTATCGGAGAAAAACGAAAACGGGAGCTAAAGCAGCAAATCAGTTAACCCTTCACATTTCTTAGAGTTCATTCACTGTTTTTTCACCGGCCTTCATCACGATTTGATCCAAAAGCACCCAGGGAATTTCGTAATCTTTCGTGACCACTTTAAAAAGCCAAACATTGACATTTCCAGAGGGGCTTTCTTCCTTCCTGAAGTACATATCAACGGGACCATTTTCCGTTAAATCCGTGTCGAATTTTTCCAAAGTTAAAATCCATACTTCTTTCTCTTCCTCGCGCCATTGCCTGTCGCCGTCTACCGCAGTAATGAATTGTCCAAACGTTAAAAATTTCTTATCAGTAAAAGAGACGTAATACCCGGCGAACCCCGTGTCGGACGCCAGGCTTTTATACACTATATTGCGATCGTTCCAATCTTTCGGAGGTTCGGATTTAAACCAGCAACCGGCGCAAACGATCACCAGGAAAAAAACAAAAGCCCACAATAACGGCCTCCATATAAAACTCATTTTTCTTATGGTTTTTCCCATACGCTCTCCGAATCAAGGGCGCCAAGTTTAGGTTTTCCCGTCCTGGCTACAAATTTAGCGTATTTCAGGGGAGAGCAATTGTCAAATGGTGGATTCATTATTAAGGGAGAGGTTAAGGAAAAAGCTTGAATTTTCGACGACTGGAATAATTTCAAGGTGTCATTGGTTGACCGTCATGAACCCCATTGAAAGGAGTCAGATCGGGTTATTGCAAAAGCCATAAAATATAAAAATTTATTGGACCTGTAAAAATTATTCCTTGGTGATTTCAAACCTTTCCTTGGAAAGCCAGTTAATTTTTATGTAATCGGGAAGCTGAGTTTGTCTGTCGATCATGGCGAATGCCAATTGTTTGCAAGTCAAACCCGTCACCTCCCTGAGGTCCGCGCCCCAAAGGTTGGCTCCCGTGAGGTCGGCGCCCCACATGTTGGCCCCATTCAATTTGGCGAGCGTGAGTTTGGCCATCCTCAAATTGGCTCCGATAAGAAAAGCATTCCTCAAGTCGGCCCGGACCAGGTTAGCGCTGATCATTTCCGCTCCATTGAGCTGGGCTTCGCGGAGATCGGCATCGACCAAATTGACGCCGGTCAATTTGGCTTTGTTGAGTTTGGCCCATCTAAGACAGGACTTTCTTAAATCAGAGCAAACCAGACTGGCATTGTTCAAATTGGCCCCCTTCAAGTTGCTTCCACTCAATTTAGAGCCGATAAAATTTGCTCCCTGCAGATCCTTATAGCTAAGGTTTTTCGGCCAAACATTGTGACAAATTACTTGAGTTTCCGGGAATTCAAATCTTTTCGAGCTATTTTTTATCACGTTCATAGTCATCGTCCTTCCAAAAAAGGAGATCTTTAAAATTCCTGTTTATGACAGCTGGCAACAAGAAAGGGCTGTGCCAAGCTCTGATTAGTTTGCTCAGTATAGGACTGCCGAATTACAAAAAGACGAAGGTTATGTCACAATTTCGCAACACCCATAACTTCATGCAATTCCGGATCTCCGTTGCCACATGCAGGCTTTAGCCCGTTTTTGCGTTTCTCCTAATAAGGTTTTTTTCCGCCTAACTTCCCTACACCTGTCAATCGTGACCAAACCGTAACAAAGGCTTGACCCATTGTTGATGAAACATTGGCATTCTAATCCGATCCCCAACTCCCCCATTTGAGGATTCAGGTATAAAAACATTCCTCGGGGGAATGAATCGGTCCAATCCGGGCATTAAAAAAATATTTAACAGGGTCCAAATATGTTCATGTCGAAACAGATGAAAATTCTTTTTCCGGTTTTTATCGCATTGATATTTTCCGGTTTCTCTTTGGATGAATCTCCCCGGTTCCTGAATGGACTTTCCCCCTATAATTCCGCGGCGATTCAGTTTGAGGAAATGGCATTTGTTAAAAGAGTGGAGATTGCCAGGCGAAAATCCATGGCGGCAAATGAAGCTGAAAAACAGAACACCATCCGGGCAAGGGAAGCGGACCGAAAGTTTCAATTGAGTTATGAAATAAAAGTGAAAGAAAAAATACGGCAGGTTATTTCAAACTATCAAATACGAATGGACCCCGAACACATCCGGCAAATACTCAAAAGCATTCTGGCGGAAAGCAAAATTTATAATTACGATCCCATGTTCCTGACTGCGTTAATCATCGCTGAAAGTTCGTTCAATAGCAGAGCGCGGTCAAATCGAGGGGCCATCGGTCTCATGCAGATCATCCCAAGAACGGGAGTGGCTCTGGCGAAGGAAAAGAAAATGGAATGGAATGGAAGCCCGACTTTGTACAATCCGCAAGCCAACATCGCCCTCGGCGCATATTACCTGAACAAATTGCATAACCGGTTTGGAGATTTAGATTTGGCCCTGGAAGCTTATAATCATGGGCCCACCAAATTGGCCAAATATTTAAAGCGCGGATATCAACCCAGGCGTTACTCAAAAAAGGTTTTTAAAATCTATGAAATGATCGATTTTGAACCCACCTAACCTGTTTCATTTTTATCAGATCCAGCTCCTTAGGCGGAGGGCCAATTCGCTAATAGCTTGTCTCGTTACGATAATTTTTGAGCGCAAAATAAAGTCATTGAAAATTGCCCCAATGCTAATGGGCTGGATTGCTTCGCTTTACCCCTGCGGGGCATGAAGGTAAAGGTCGAATATCACATGCTCGCAATGACAGGTAAATGATCTTCTCGCGAAACAAGATTCAATCCGCCATAAACCCATCGCCCGTTAAAATTTAATCCAAGGTTACCTTGGCCAGCCCCTAGGCTGGCGCTGGGCGGTCTTTGCCCGGAACCATCGGTTGATGGGTGAATTCCCTGGCCCCGTCTCCGGAATAATCCCCGGCGATCTGGCCTTTGCCGATGAGTTTGTATTTATAGATAACCAGTCCTTCCAGCCCTACGGGACCTCGCGCATGGGTTTTGTTGGTGCTGATGCCAATTTCGGCTCCAAGACCGTAGCGAAATCCATCGGCAAACCGGGTGGAAGCGTTCCACATAACGCTGGAGGAGTCCACCTCATTCAGAAACATCTCCGCCCGCCCAGGGTCTTCCGTAAGAATCGTGTCGGTATGACCGGAACCATGCAAATTGATAAACTCTATCGCCTCACCAATATCCACAACGATTTTGACCGCAAGTTTCAGATCGTTGTATTCGGTGTCCCACTCACTTTCGTCCGCTCTGTTAATTTGTGGCGCAAGTTGACATATTTTTTCGCAACCCGCAAGTTCCACCTTCTGCTCTTTAAATTTTTCAACCAGTAAGGGAACCACTTTTGCCGCGATATCCTGATGGATCAACAGGTTTTCCATGGCGTTGCAGGCGGCGGGATATTGAAGTTTAGAATCGAGAACCACGCGGACAGCCATTTCGATATCCGCTCCTTGATCTATGTAAGCATGACAAATACCTTCGGAATGACCCAACACGGGAATTTTGGTGTTTTCCTGAATATACCGGACAAAGGCGTTACTTCCACGAGGGACGATCAGATTGATGTATCTGTCCTGATCGAGCATTTCCGCAACCTCCGCCCTGGTTTCGATCATTTGGATGGCCGTTTCAGGAACTCCGTCGACCTGGCCAATGGCTGTCGCCAAAAGAGAAACAATCACCTTGTTGGTATTCTGCGCTTCGGTCCCGCCCTTTA
>JADFGI010000298.1 GCA_022567815.1 Nitrospinota bacterium | reverse complement strand
ACCGGTTCGGGATCGGTTTCAGACGCAGCCACCTCGGCCAGGTTGGACAACGCGGAGGGGGCCGACGAGGCGACGGCGGTGATCAGAGTGAGCGTCTGGATGCCACCCAATGGCAGGCCGCCCACGGTCCACGTGTTGGTGACTGTGTCGAAGCTGCCCTGAGTGGCCGTCGCTATGATTACCGACAAGCCGGTGGGAACGGCGTCGGCGACGGTCACGCCGGTAGCGTCGGACGGCCCGTTATTGGTAATGGTCACGGTATAGGTGAGCTGGGCGCCCGCCACCACCGGGTCAACGTCGTCGTCCTTGGTCACAGTCAGGTCCGCCAGACGGGTGATGGTCGTCGCCTCGTCCACTGAGTTGTTTGCGGTTACCGGGTCGGTCTCGGTGGCGCCGATAATCGCCTGGTTGGTGATGACTGCCCCTTCCGCCAGAGTCGCTGGCACCGCGGCCACGATGGTCACCGCGACGTTCTGCTCAGCCGCCAACGCTCCGATGTTGCAGTTTACCGTGCCACTGGAAAATGTACAGTTGGCCGATGCAGGGGATGCGGACAAGGCGCGGGCCTTGCATTACGAATTGATGGAAATCAATGATGTGATGTTCATTGAAACCAATCCGGTTCCCGCAAAAACTGCTTTGGCCCTTATGGGGAAAATCGACGATGAGCTGAGATCGCCGTTGGCGCCTCTAATATCGGACAATCTTGAAAAACTGAAGTTGGTATTGCGCCAATATTCCCTGATTTCATAATTGGAAATTTCTTGCAATCGGAGCTAAAAATAGTGTCCAATAATGACGATCTCACAAATTTGGAAAAGGGGGGATTTTGACCAAAATTCTTGTGATTGGAGCCGCAGGGCGAATGGGACGGACCCTCGTCTCCTGCATAGAGGATACACCGGGGATTGACATTTCCGGTGGTACGGAAAATCCCGGCAATCCTTCGGTCGGCAGTGATATTGGAGAGCTGGCGGGTATTGGAAAAAAAAATATCCTGGTTGAAGACTGCCTGGAAACAGCGGTGAAAGCCTGTGATGTGATCATCGACTTCACCGCTCCGGATTCCAGTATGCAAACGCTTGAAGCCGCCGTGAAGGAAATCAAACCTTTGGTAATAGGAACCACCGGGTTCTCGGCCTCGCAAAAACAGTTGATCCAGCAGGCCGGTAAAAAAAACCGTTGCGTCATGGCGCCGAATATGAGCATCGGCGTTAATGTGTTGTTCAAGGTGGTGCGGGACATGGCTCAGGCTCTGGGGGATGCCTACGATGTTGAAATCGTGGAAGCCCATCACAAGTTTAAAAAAGACGCTCCCAGCGGCACGGCGGTGCGTATCTCGGAAATTGTGGCGGAGGCGCTGAACCGTGACATCGATGAAGTCGGCGTTTATGGCCGAAAAGGCATCACCGAGCGCACTCCCAAAGAGATTGGCATCCACACTCTCAGGGCCGGGGATATTGTGGGCGAACATCGCGTATTGTTTGGCGGCATGGGAGAAAACCTGGAAATTTTTCACCGCGCCCAAAGCCGGCAAACGTTTGCCCGTGGCGCGGTTAGAGCCGCCCAGTGGCTGGTCAATCAACCCGTCGGGTTGTATGATATGCAGGACGTGCTGGGTTTCCGGCAGAAATAATGTTTCCCATTATTAATGAAGGAAACTTTTGTATAGTTAGAAGACTTCATTGACTTTATTCTAAGCCTATCTTATACGTCATCGCGAGCCGCGAAGCGGCGCGGCGATCCAGTGGTTTCCAGAACCTCTGGATTGCTTCGTCGCCGCCGCTCCTCGCAAAGACGGGGGGGTGCAAAGCTCTCCATCCAAAGGAGGGAGTTATGAATTTTTCAATCGCAAATCTAAAATTCAGCCGCAGAGCCTTTTTGAGGGTGTTTTCACTGTCGGCGCTCGCCTCGCTGATTCCCAGTAAAGCCTCCGGAATTGGGGATTACCGAAACGACAAAAATATTCCCAAACAGTACATTCAAAACCGGGACACCCCCGGCTTTCATATCCGTAGCGCCAATCCCTTTATGGGAGTGGATACGGCCAATTGGGGCCTTGTGGTCACAGGGATGGTAAAAAAAACCATTGCCCTGAGTTACGAGGATTTATTCGGATTTAAATTACATTCCCAGGTTTCCCGATTGAAATGCGTGGAATGCTGGTCCGCGAAAGCAAAGTGGGAAGGCTTTCTTGTCGATGACCTCTTTGACCGGGTTCAGCCTGACCCCGCCGCAAAATACGTTTATTTCGAGTCCGCCGATTCCTATTATGAAAGTTTCACGCTGGAGGAATTGCGACGGGACCGGGTTCTTTTTGTGTTCAAGATGAATGGACAGGCGTTGTCCAAGGAGCACGGGTTCCCCTTGCGATTGATCGTTCCCTTTAAATACGGTTACAAAAATATAAAGTACATCACGCGAATAGAATTTACCGATACCAGAAAACGCAACTACTGGTTCAATAACGGTCCTTATTCGGTGGATGGAACCATCCAGCCGGGGATCGATCATCCTCTGGATTTCAATAAAAAGCCTCTTCCGATTAATGGCGGAGAGGTGTTTCATCCCTTTGACAAACGGCCCTCATGAAAGGGTCCGCCTGGGGCATCTTTTTGTTGGCCTTCATTCTTCTTTCCTGCGACAGCCATGAAGTAAAACAGATTCAAGTGGAGATTCCGCCAGGAGTCACCGTTCCCGAAGGAATGATTTATATCCCGGCGGGTGGATTTGTCATGGGTCATCCTGATGCCCCTCGTACTGAGGGAGGACGGACCGTTTTAACGGACGCCTATTTCATCGATAAATATGAAGTGAGCCGGGGGGATTATCAGGCATTCAAACCAAGGGAATCTTTTAATCCCAAATGGGCCAGGTTTCCGGTGGTGCTGGTCACTTATCCAAATGCGGAGGGCTATTGCCAAAAGATGGGGAAACGCCTGCCCACGGAAGCGGAGTGGGAAAAAGCCGCCCGTGGCGTGGATAGCCGCAAGTGGCCCTGGATCCAGTATTTTGACCATCCTAATAATGGGTTTTCAGGTTTCCAACCGGAACCGGTTGACAAACGCGAGGAATGGATCAGCCCTTATGGGCTCTATGGGATGGGGCACAATGTCTGGGAATGGACCCAGGACTGGTACGCCTACAAGGGACAGCCGAACGCGGAGCGGAACAAGTTTAAAGTGATTCGCGGTGGTTTGATACAGACGCATCTGTCGATCAAATTTTCCGCCACGTATTTTCGCAACTGGATGGAACCCACGGCGTCTTTCAATTTTACAGGTTTCCGTTGCTCAAGGGATGCCCAGTAGAAGTGAACAGGGAACACCAGGCAGAAGAGATTCTCATACCTTTTTGGGGTTTCCCTTATTGTGATTAAAAGTCACCTTTTAGATGGCTCGCGATTTCTTCCGCCGCCTTGGTAAAAAGCTTTTCCTCCGACAGCCCACCACTCAACCAGGAATTCACTTCCCAGCCGCCGACCATTTCCTCTTCGTCAAAAAGGGCAACCTTGACTTTCAATTTGGCCTGGGCAGAACTGGAAACGCCCATGCTGGCGATTCTACCAATGGCACTCCCTTCATCATATTCCACTATTTTATATTTCAGGTGGAATTTCGCTTCATCAAAGGTCAGTTGAAAACCTGTTTTTTTGATTGATTCTTCCAGTCTGGCCTGAAGACGGCTACCCGCATCCATGAGGCTGTAATTTTTTTTGGTCAAGTCCTCGATATTGAGAGTGTTGATGTTGTTCCGCCAGCTTTTTTTCACTTCAGAATGTACGCCTGAACAGGCATATAGGAACAAAACCAGCAGGATGGTTGATCTGGCAAAAATATTCATGGCTTCTCCAAAATCTGATTTCAAGTCGGATATCAATGATCTTTGAAATTGTATAAAATAATGCAAGCAATTTCAACAGGTTGTTGTGACATGGTTTGAAGCAACGGGTTGGAAAAGGTTAGCGTTTACTGGAACAGATGCAAAACCGTTTCTTCCAGAACGCTGAACCAGAGTTGCAGTTCAATGGGAATGAGGCTGTTTATGTAGGTCAGATATCCCATTGCCAGGGCGATTCCCAGGGCGATTAGCAGTAGTCCGCTGAACAGGTTGGTGGTGTGGAGATAAAATGTTTTACCGCC
>JADFGI010000297.1 GCA_022567815.1 Nitrospinota bacterium | reverse complement strand
GGAGGAGTGGGTTATCCATGAACTAATTAAGGATTTGAGTCAACAAGATATATTAAGGCTTACTGGAGACAGTGACATGCTCGGACGGTTATATCAAATTATTGTAAATAATTGGTATTTGAATAATCTTGTTAATTTACCGCCACACACTAAAGAAATTGCTGATGCTCTTAAAATTGAGAAATTAGAGGAGTTAAGGGCGCGTCCTGAAATTCTTATGGAAGCCATGAAGGATATGTTTAAAGGCTATAGACCTCGGGCTTCAGTTATTATTACGGGAGAGCAGTTGAATCTTGAGGGAGATTTGCAATCCCTTGCGGAATTTAAACTGGGCCTGCAGGCTTTTATCGACGCCGTCATATATATCACCGGCAATGACCACCGCATCGACCTTTTCGTTTATCGCAAGATGAACAATGTTCTGAAACGCCTGGGATGTGGAGGCCCGGAGCCGATTCGCCAGTTCGGGCTTTGCGGATGAAAGCCCTTTGAACGGACTGTCTATGTGCAGATCGGAACAATGAATGAAACGAAAAGATGACATTGCCTTTGTCATGGGTTGCTGGTGAGGGATTTAAGGGGGCGGAAAGATTCCCTCCTGAACCAAATAGTGAAAAGATCTAAATCCCCCCAACCCCCTTCGTGGAAGGGGGAGCAGGTTCCCCCTTTTTAAAGGGGGCCAGGGGGATTTGCGCCATAACGTAATTGCGTTGAGCTAATCCCTTTGCTTTAAAATTTCCAGACTATGCAAACTCCAGTTGAAGCGTTCTTTCGCCATATATACCAGCCGGTCGTTTGCGATCAACTTCAAACTGTTTCCAGAATTGAGCAGAATTTTTTCTTCGGATTCACGTTTCACCCCGATCAGCTCCGCCGGAAAATCCAAACGGACCGCAGCGAGTTTTATCTGCCTGATAGTGAGTTGACTGATATCTCCCTCCCAGCTTCCTACAGTCGTTCTGCTGATGTATATCTGGCTTCCCCCAACGTTGCTGGAAAGTTGACTGTAAACCTCGAACACGCCGGGGTCTTCCAGTTCCTGAACCAGCAAGCCCACGTTCAGATCGGTGGCGTTGATTCCGCCGTCGATGTTAAATGCTTTCAGGTTCTTCAAGGTCGCCGCACGAGCGCAGGAAATGATGGTGACCACCTGTGGCCAGTTTTTTTCGATGAGCCCCGCCGTCAGGGTATTGGTGTCATCCATACTCAAGTCTGTGACTGAGGACATAAACAGGCAGGCTTTGGCTTTTGAAACATTCGCTCTATCCAGGGTTTCCATGGTAGAGGGCAGTCCCATGATGAATCCATCAACCTTGCTGGAGATCATGCCGGGGATTTCCTTGTCTCCGTTAGGGAGGGAGTCGGTCACAATCACGCGGCTGATGTCCTTGAAATCGGGGCTGAGGTCCAGTTCATTCAGCAATTCCCGGATCTCTTCATAAGACGGGACATTCACAATCACCAAATGTCCGTCTCCGACGAACGTTCCTTCTCCTTTCATTTTTTTCATTCTCCTTTGAAGTGCTTTCTCAACGATTATACCGGTGAACACGGCAAAACACCCAATGCCGAATAAGGAAGTGAGGACGGTGATGATTCTCCCTGCCGGGGTCTGGGCGGAAAAGTCACCGTAGCCGATCGTGGTCACAGTAATGTAAGCGGTCCAGAGTCCGTCGGCGAAGGTGGCGTCTTTCTCAAACAGAGAAAAGACCATCGCAAAAACGAGGATCATTGCAAAAAGAATTGTACTGAGGGTGAGAGGGTACCGGAGCTCACGACGTTGTAACAACCGGTGCATGCGTTTTAAAAACATCGGTCTCATTCTGGCCTTATATGAAATGGATCAACTCGGTAAATCAAGGGTAACTGAGGGGCATATTATCACGAGTTCCCGCTTAAAATAAACGCGGGGAATATTTGGGGTCTCCAGGATTAATGTTTTCGGCATTGACATGGTTATTCTTCCCGTTTAGGGTGTCTTTGGTAGAATTTTATTTCCTGACCATTTTGAACCAGCCTGGGGGGCTGGAACCAACCAGCGTGACGCTGGACCCAATATTGACATGCGACCAGCCTGGGGGCTGGAACCAATATTGACATGCGATGGGTTTATGGCTTTTCGGGGCTCGTGAGCGTAGCGAGCGTCAGCCCCACTTTTCCTCCCGCGTAGCGGGTTTCCTCCCCACGCAGTGGGGTTCAACATAACACATGAGAACATTTCATACTTCAGCGCTGGTCTTTTCTTTATCCTTCCTGTCCCTGATTATTTCAGGTTGCGGAGGATTCAGCAATCCGGTGGAAAAACTACAGAAGGAGCTGGCGCAGGAAAAAGAGTATGCCATTATCTTGAATGACATGCGGGTGCAAGGAAATTTTGTTTCTTCCTATTATCATCAGTACCGCATCGACAAGGGTGAGATCAAGAATATTCGGCCATTCGTGGAAGTGTCGGAAACTTATTACAAAAAAAACCAGCCTTTCCTGGGAATGGCGCTGGCCGCGAAAACTCCTGACGGGAAGGTGACGACCACTCCCTTCCCCAATGGTTATCAATACGTGGGCAACTCTCAATATGGCCAGTGGCGGCAGAATGACAGGGGCGGCAGTATGTGGGAGTTTTACGGTAAGTATATGCTCATGTCCCAGGTGATGAACTGGGCCGGATTCGGGATGAGCAGAAACCACTATGGTAGTTACAACAATTCCCGAATGAGCGGTCAACCTTTTTTCGGCGCCAACAAACAGTATGGGACGAACGGGTCGGTGACCAAAAAACAAAAACCAAATTTTTATAACCGAAGAGCGGCTCAAAAAGTCCGGTCGCAAAGCCGGTTCAGGAACAGGGTCAGCCAAAGAATGGGTAGAAGCAAAAGTTCTTTTCGTAGCCGGGGAATGAGGTTTGGAAAATAACCCCACAACGCGGCCCCGTTACACGGGGAAGATGAGTAAGGCTCCGTTCGCTTCGCTCACGACTCCTCCGCGGAGGGCGAACTTGCTCACGAGCTTCGGAGAATGTAATGACGATTAAATGTCTATTTCGTCGTCGCGAGCCGCAAAGCGGCGTGGCTGTGATATTCCACCCTTGCCTTCATGCCCCATCGGGGTAGATCCAGCGCCTCTGGATTTACCCCGATGGGGCGCGAAAGCTTTGGAATATTATTACGGCTTCGTCGCTAACTCTCCTCGCAACGACGGGTTATGCAAAGGTCTCCATTAAAAAGGGGAACCCGCTCCCCTTTCCACGAAGTACCCGTGCCGGGCATGAGGGCTAATGTTAAATACCACAGGGGTTGGGGGGATTTAGATCTTTGTAATGTTTTCAAAAAGTTTCTTTACATAGGGTGCTAGCGATTGCAAAAACCAGAAATTTTTAAATTTTACAGCCCATACAACTATGTTACTGGATAATTTATTAACCTCCGTTATTTATTTGATCACCTGCCTGGCCCTTTTCGTCCTGGGACATGTGGTGTTTCGCCTGTGCCGGAGGGGATACAATTTTCATCACGAATTGGTCGAGAAGGATAATGCCGCGCTTGCCCTGGTGGTGTGCGGCTATAATCTGGGATTGATCTTTTCTATTGGCGGGGTGATCGTCGGTCCTTCGGCGGGACTTGGGGAAGATTTGATCGACCTTCTGGTTTATGGCCTGCTCGCCATTGTCCTGCTCAATTGTTCGGCCTGGATCAATGATCGGTTCATCCTCTCCAAGTTTGAAATTCGCAAGGAAATTCTGGTGGACCAGAACTGCGGCACCGGGGTGGTAGAGTTTGCGGTGTTCGTCGCTTCCGGGTTGAACATCTTCGGCGCGGTGTATGGAACGGGTGGAAGCATCTACACGACCATGGTTTTTTGGGCCGTGGGTCAGTGCGTGCTGGTATTGATCGGCCATTATTATAACTTGATCACCCGTTACGATATCCACGAGCACATAGAAAAGGACAACGTCGCAGTGGGAGTGGGTTTTGCCGGAGCCCTCATAGCCATCGGAAACCTTTTACGCGCCGCCTCGGCTGAGGATTTTGTTTCCTGGTCAAGCAACCTTATGACCTTTTTCTGGATGGTCATTATTGGACTCCTTCTGCTACCCGTCGCACGGGTGATGACCGACCGCGTGTTGCTCCCCGGCAGAAGCCTTGCCGATGAACTGGTGAATCAGGAGAAACCC